>NZ_JANXSO010000068.1 GCF_025352645.1 Iodobacter sp.
GTTGTAAATCACGCCAGTCACGATGGGGCGATCGATATCGCTCTCTAGGAAGCTTATTGTTACTTCTTGCCCGATGCGCGGGATAAATTGATGGCCCCAGCCCGCACCGGCTGAAGGGTAGGCAACACGAATCCAGCAGGATGATTTGTCATCCATATTTGCGCCAAATTCTGGATGTTCCTGAGCGCGTTGCCAGTGCATCTGGATTTTTATTCGGCCTTGCTCATCGGTATATACCTCTGAGCCAGCGGGGCCGACCACGGTGGCTGTTTGTAAGCCACGGCTTTTAGGCTTGCTGAGTTCTTGATGAGCAAAGGCAGGTGTAAGCGGTTGGCCGCGTCTTTGGGCGGTAAAGTCGGCATGATACGGGGCGGCATTCTCGCCAGAGCTAGCAAGTAAACTGGGGGCAATCATGAGTAAGTGCTGGCTAAGATCAGCGGGCAAATTATTATTTGCAGTAAATTTCAACTCGGTTACGGCGAATTCCCGCTGCTCTGCGCTGTCCCATTCGTGGGCTGGGTGATCTTCTAAGCGGAACCACTCACCCGCTTGCAGGCCGCGCAATGTGCCAGAGCCAGAAAAAGACTTCTTTTGTGAGTCTAAGGCTTGCTGGCGCAGGTGAGCGTAATGGCTGAGCTGCTCAGTATCTGCCGCGTAATAAAGCGTTTGTGGCTCATAATTTTCTAAGCTGGCTTGAATTTGCTGGCCACCTTCTCCTTGGTCGATACTGCTTTCATTAAAACTGTGCTGTGTGCTAGTGGCTTTGTAATCAAAGCTCGCTAAGGACACGCTGCTACTGCCTATTTGGCGTTGGGTATGCCAGCGGGTCAGTGTATCACTCTCTTCCGTTGCGTCAGATCGATGAAAGCGCACGGCAGAATCTGCCGTTTCCGGCAAGGCGTAAACGTCATCAAACAAAATGAGCTGAACTTGCGGGCTATCTCCGGCTAAGTGCTTAAAGCGCCATGAAATGCCTTCCTCATGAATGAGGCGCAGCAAAAAATCAAAATCAGATTCTCGGTATTGCAGGCAGTAGGAGCGTGGGGGATGTGTGCCTGATAACTGAAGCTCCAGCGTTTGCACGCTGGCAAACACGGGATTAAGTGCCTGATGCTCCGCTAAAACCTGCTTAATAATCTGGGCTACGCTTAAGTCCTGAAACACGCGGGAGGTGCGGCGGTAGCGTAATAAAGAAAAAGGCGGCTCAATGGTCAATGCATATTTAGCAAAACCGCCATCAGAGCCTAATAATTCTGCCTTAGAAACAATACCACAGCGCTCTATTGCTGCACCGTTTGCATCGATAACGCTCAGAACCACGGGCAAGCCAAGTAAAGATTTAAGCTCTAAGTGGCTATCGGGAGACAGGCATTCAAGCTGATAGCAATAAGCTTGGTTGATGCCTTCACTGCCTGTAACGCGCTGGGGTAACAATTGTTCACCCCACGCTGCACCATCGCCAAGCTGAAGGGTAATAAGGCGATTTTCCTGATTAAAAGCAGCGGCAAACGAAGCGAGCAGATCGAAGGTCATGTTAAACCAAGGGCTTACAAGAAGGCTTGTATATTACACGAAGCTTTTGTCATGCTGTTTAATGTGTTTTGTAATTACTGCACAACTACCCGTAAATCTCTATTTGGTATGTAAGTAATCTGCCTTATTGGTATGCGAATCAATTCAGTGCTGGTGGCTAAAAATATTCTAATTACTATTTCTTAAGGCAATAAGAATGCGGCCTCGCGGGCCGCATTCTTCCTAGATAATGTTTGACTCATTCCATTACTCTAATAAAATTATGGGCTTAAAAAGCATGCTTTCCCCGATGCGATAGCAAAGCCGTTTCACGTGGAACAGGCCAAATTTAATCAACCCATAATATGAAAGCCGCCATCAATATAAATTGTGCCGCCGGTAATCAACTTGGCGCTGTCGGATGCGAGGCCTGCGCAGGCTGCACCCACGTCTTCGATACTCACTAATGAGCGGCTAGGGGCTTCGGCGGCGGCTTTATCCAATAGCTCGTCGAATTCTGCAATGCCAGAGGCGGCGCGAGTTTTGAGTGGGCCGGGGGAGATAGCGTGCACACGAATGCCCTTAGGCCCAAGCTCCGCCGCGGTGTAGCGGCAGACTGATTCTAGCGCGGCCTTAACGGGCCCCATGATATTGTAATTTTTGATGACTTTTTCTGCGCCGTAATAGCTCATGGCAAACAGCGTGCCGCCCTTATCCATCAGCGGCTCGGCAAGGCGGGCCATTTCGATAAAGGAGTAGCAGGAGACGCTCATCGCGGTATGAAAGTCTTCTTCGGTGACATCCACTACGCGGCCATGCAGGGCATCTTTAGGGGCAAAGGCAATGGAGTGGATGGCAAAGTCTAAACGTCCCCATTTTTGGCGGATTTCATCAAATACCGCTTCCATTTGTCCCGCTTGCAGCACGTCGAGTGGCATAAATAGCGAGGCTTCTAGCTCATTGGCTAAAGGCTCGACAAAGGGGCGGCCTTTTTCGTTGATATAGGTAATTGCCAGCTCGGCACCACGCTGCTTAAATGCTTTTGCGCAGCCGTAGGCGATGGAGTGCTGATTGGCAATGCCAATAATAATGCCTTTTTTACCGGCTAAGGATTCGTATGCGGCAGGCTGGGTCATGGGACTTCCTTTCAATTTTAGGGTAGGCAAAGTGTTTTATCTTACCCACGCGGCTATCGTGCGATAGGGACATTACAGCCCGAGCTGCTTGCGAGTATGCCTTGCGATCATCAGCTCTTCATTGCTTGGGATCATCCATACCGAAGTTGAGCTATTGATGCTACTAATGCATTGCTCGCCTGCTTCATTGGCTTGCGGGTCTAGTTCAACGCCCAGCCATTGGGCTTGCTCGCATACTTTTTGACGAATAATGGCGCTGTTTTCGCCGATGCCTGCAGTGAATACCAAGGCATCTAAACCGCCCATGCTGGCGGCTAGCGAGCCTAGCTCGCTGCTGATGCGGTGGACAAAATAATCAATGGCAAGCTGAGCGTGTGGCTCTTGGCTAGCGAGCAAAACCCGCATATCGCTGCTGATACCGGATAGCCCCAATAGGCCAGAGCGTTTATAGAGCAGCTCTTCCACTTGATGCACATCAAGTTGCTCTTGCTGCTGCAGATAGAGCACCACGCCCGCATCAAGGCGGCCTGCTCGTGTTCCCATCATCAGGCCATCGAGTGCGGTAAAGCCCATGCTGCTGGCTATGCTTTGGCCATTGTGGATGGCGCACATGCTGGCTCCATTGCCTAAATGGGCGATCACTACTTTGCCAGCGGCAACCTCTGGCTCTTGTTGCTGTAGCACCGATGAAACGTATTCGTAAGATAGGCCATGAAAACCATAGCGGCGGATGCCGCGTTCAAAGCAGCTATAAGGCAGGCCAAATAGCTGATTTAGCTCGCTTTGGCTGCGATGAAATGCCGTATCAAAACAGGCAATTTGCGGCATTTCTGGCATGGCTTTAGCCACGGCCCGAATGGCGGCCAAATTATGCGGCTGGTGCAGCGGAGCAAGTGGGCTCAGGGCATCCAGCGCATTGATAATGCCAGGGGTAAGTAAAATGGGGGCGGCGTAGTGTACGCCGCCATGCACAACTCTATGCCCAACGCCAAGCAGCTTAATCCCTAGGTAATGGGTGCGCAGCAGAGTGGCAATGGCGAGTAGGCAATGCGCATGATCGATACTTTCACCATCTTGCCAGTGCTCGTCTACTAGTACTTGGCCGTGATGGTCTTTTGCAAAAAAGTGTGGCGCACTGCCAATCCCTTCTACTTGGCCTTTGGCCATCAGGTGCAGATCGCTCGCGGCATCGTATTCAAACACAGAGAATTTCAGGCTGGATGAGCCAGCATTTAAAACCAAAATTGCTTTCGTCATTGTTTAATCCCTGTGTTGGGGCGATCTTTATTTTGTAAAGGATGGCTTATGGCGGGTGAAACCGCATGTGCGCTAACTCAAGCTGCGTAGCGCTGTGCGTGAAGTACTGTAAGCCTTGAGTACACAGGCTCAAAACAGGGCTTTCTCTGTGGTCTCTGTGGTTTAAGATTTAACTCACTGTCCCATCGCATCATTTTTGGCTTAGCACATGGGGCTTTCTGATTATGCCTCTTGCTCAATCTCATTATAAATATCGCAGGGTGGGTGAAACCCGTGTATTTATTCAACATTGCTCGCGGGTTTCACCCCATGTGCGCTAACCAAACTGGCTACGCCGTCGTAATTTAGCTTGGGAGATACGTTTTTTCCTTGGGGGCTCTCGTAAAGACTCACTCTTTTTCCCCCAGTCTCTCAAGCTTGAAAGAAGTGATGCAGTGTGATTAATCGCTCGTTTTAGTAATTCAAGTACTAAAGCCATTTCTCTCCAATAGCAGCGCTCCCGCTGGCTTGTTTGTTGGGATTTCCCCTGTTTCAGGGGAAAAATGCTCCCCTAGAGCGATGAGCTGTTCAATCAAACATGCCACTAAAAGCTTGCCTTGTAGCCATGCTTTTGCGCCTTCTGGATCTTTCTTTTTTAAATGACCAAATCCCAACAATGATTTCAACCGTTTAAACGCCAGCTCAACTTGCCAGCGATGTCGATAGAGCGCTAAAACACCATCGGCATCTAATTCTTTTAACGTCGTGACCACCACAACATAAGCGGCCATTTCTAAGGTCTCAGGCTTAACCGCTGCGACTCGTGCTCTTTTACTGGTTTCTTTCTTTAAGCGTTGCTCACTTTTTGCCTGTTGCTGCCCTGTTTTACGGTAGGCACACATTCGTACGGGTACGGGTTGTGTACTTCCTGTCAACACCGCCGACCATTCACCGCATTGCCCTTCAGATAAGGTCCGTAATAGGGGCAATAACTGGACTTTATCGCCAATGGCATCATGCAAAGGGAGGTTGTTTAAATTCATACGGGCCAGCACATCGCCGCCCTGATCCAAAATATGATTGATACCACGTCGGTTAGTAAATCCTCGATCACAAAGCACCACATCCCCTTGCTGGACTTGAAACAAGGTGAGTGATTCGCCGATTTTTGACGAAGTAAGCGTCATTTCATAACAAGAAAGCGTGCGAATATCAAAAGCATAATGGAGTCGCCAAGTGGCATTTACCGCTCTCGGCTCGCTGACCACACTGCCATCGATCGCCAAGAGGCGTCGTCCAGTCAGAGCACTGCTCGCCAAAATGGGCGCAGGAGCTTGGGTGATAAGCTGCTCGGTCATCCAACGCAACCATTCGCCAGATTTGTTGATCCGCTTGAGTAGGGCCACATCAGAGATCTCAACGATGTCAGCCCCTTTTACGACAGTGGTTCGCATTGAATCTTGGTTACAAAAGTGCTGCAATAGAATGCGCAATAACTGCTCAGCGTTTTTAATTTTACGGCCAAATTTTAAGGCACCCAAAGCTTTGGCTTGCTCCTGCCAGCCTTCAGGTAAGAGCGCTAAAACGGTAGCCCAATCATCGTCGAGCAACTGCTGAGTTGTTATTTGCATACTTAATTTATGACCGTTATTGAGCGTGAAAGATTTAGCTTACATCACTTACATACATTTTGGTTAGCGCACATGGGGTGCAACCCGCGTTTTTTCAACATCGCTCGCGGGTTTCACCCGCCCTACAATAAATTATTTGATGCACAAAGGGCACAGCATGCTGTGCCCTACAGAGACCAAATTAAGCCCATAACACGTAGAACACCCGCCCCTACAATGCTTTAAAATTAACCGCTATTACGCAAGCCTGCCGCAATACCATTAATGGTTAAATGCACCGCGTGCTGCACTTCTTCACTGGCCTCGCCACTACGCAAGCGCTTTAATAGCTCGACTTGCAAGTGATTAAGCGGATCAAGATAAGGCAAGCGATTATCCAAACTACGCGCCAGCTTTGGGTTATCTGCCAGTAATTCGCCATGCTTAGAAATAGCTTGCACGGCATCTACGCTGCGCTGCCATTCTGCCTTGATCCGGCCAAAAATACGCTGTGCCAGCTCTTTATCCTGCACTAATTCTGCATAGCGTGCGGCAATGGCAATATCGGATTTTGCCAACACCATATCCATATTCGAGATAGTGGAGTTGAAAAATGGCCAATCACGATATAACTGTTGCAACAGCGCCAAGCCCTCATCCCCCGCTTCTTTTAGATAATCGCTAATTGCCGTACCAAAACCATACCAGCCCGGTAGCATCAAGCGGCACTGACTCCAAGAAAACACCCAAGGAATCGCCCGTAAATCGCCAATGCTATTGGTGCTTTTACGCGCAGCGGGCCGTGAGCCGATATTAAGATTAGGAATCTCATTAATCGGCGTGGCTTCACGGAAGTAGGTAATAAAATCAGGCGTGGCGTAAACCAAATCACGATAAGCCTGATAAGCAATCAAGCTGAGTTTTTCCATCAGCTGACGTCGTTCCAGCATATCATTTAATGGTGGTGACTCTTCTGGAAAGCTGGCTTCTAGGGTTGCCGAAATCAAGATTTCTAAATTACGACGGCCTACTTCGCGGTCGGCATACTTTGCTGTAATCACTTCACCCTGTTCGGTAATCCTAATCTGGCCATTTACCGAGCCTGCAGGCTGGGCCAAGATCGCATCAAAAGCAGGGCCACCACCACGGCCAACCGTACCGCCACGCCCATGGAACAGGCGCATCTTAAAGTTGGCCGCTTTAAAGACTTCAACTAAAGTCAGCTCAGCCTTATAGAGCTCCCAATTAGAAGTAAGATAACCACCGTCTTTATTTGAATCCGAATAGCCCAGCATCACTTCTTGCACATTATCCCGACAGGATAAAAGCTTGCGCCACTGCGGAATATTAAATAGCTCGGTCATGATTTTGCCAGCACTGCGCAAATCAGGAATAGTTTCAAACAGAGGAATAATATTAATTTTAGAAACTAGCTTAGGCGCTAATTGCACCAAGCCTACTTCCTTCATCAGCACCGCCACTTCCAACATATCCGAAACTGAATCGCAGTTAGAGATAATGTAATTGGGCAGTACCGATGCACCATAGCGTGCTTGCATTTCAGCTGCGGCACGATAAATATCCAGCTCTTTTTGCACATCTTCGCTGTATTCAACGTACGCAGAGGCCAAAGGCCGTGCACTGGATAGCTCGCGCAGCAGTACCACACGGCGCGATGCCTCATCCAAACGCATATATTCTTCTAAACCTGCGTGGGCAAATAGCTCAGACATCACTTTTTCATGCGTACCAGAAAACTGGCGCATATCCAGTGGGGCTAAATAAAAGCCAAACACCGATACCGCACGCTGTAAGCGGCGTAAGCGCCCGCCCGCCAAGAGTGCCGCACCATGCGCTTTAAGTGAAGCGGCAATCGTGGCTAAGTCACTCAGTAATTCTTCAGCATTTTGATACTCAGCCGCATTCGCCACATCGTGCAGCTGATGATGGAAAGTACCGATTTTTACTGCCGTAGCAAAGATTCTGGCCCGCACGGCCGACACCGCCAAGCGATAAGGCTCTTCTGATTTACGATCTTTCTCATCTGTGGCCAAATTGGCTAGCTTTTGCAGCTCTGCATCTACCGCCACAATGCGGGTCGACATAGGCAATTCATTTTCTAGCTTCATGCACTGCTGGTAGTAATGATCTAGCGCAATCCCCGCCTGACGGGATACCGCATAGCGCAGCACGTCTCCGGTTACAAAAGGATTACCGTCTCTATCACCACCAATCCAGCTACCCACTTGAACAAAATTAGGCAGCGCGACAGGCAGCTGGCAGAGTGCCGCCAGCTTGTCTTCTAAATCTAAATAAAGGCGCGGTAGTTCGTGTAAGAAGGTATTGCGGAAATAAGCCGCACCGTTTTCAATCTCATCTTGCACGGTCAGTTTAAAAGTACGAATTTCCCGTGTTTGCCACATCGCCAACAACACCCGCTCTAAAGCGGCTTGATTATCCGCGAGCTCTTCTGGGGTCATCGCAAAGCGATCACGCTCGGCCAGCAGCTCGGCCACGGCACGATGCGAATCCAGCACGGTTTTGCGCTTGACTTCAGTAGGGTGGGCGGTGAGCACAGGAGCGATTAAGCTTTCACCCAGCATGCTAATAATGTCGGTAGCCTTAACGCCTCTTGCAGTCAGGCTATTAATCGCCGCCGCAATACTGCCGCGTTGGGGTGCAGAACCTGCAATCTTGTGCGCGCGGCGGCGACGGTTATGGTGTAAGTCCTCTGCTATATTAGATAGATGAGAGAAATAACCAAAACCACGCACCAAGGCCACGGTGGAAGCGGGGTCTAAATCAGCCAGCGATTTGGCTAAGGTAATACCCGCCTCTGGATTGCTCTCTTGCACATAAGACAGAGCGAGCGCACGGATGGACTCAATCTGCTCAGCAGTAGCAACACCAGCTTGCTCCCTTATGGTTGCAGCGAGAAGTTCGGCGAGTAATTCAAGATCCCGTTTGAGGGGAAGGTCTTTATCGGCAATCGTTTCGAGTACGGGCATAGCAATCCAGTTCATTGATTGAATCGGGCAAACACGATTCATTCTAACAAGAAGCTGTGGTTTTCACGGATAGATATTTATAAATAAATATGTAATACAAATGCACAGACTACATTTCAAATAGATGTTTGATCTATAAGGATATATGTAAAAAGGGTAAATAAAAAATGTAAGCAAAGTGTGGCTTTTATGAAGATTATTTGCAGATATCTATTCAATACCCACTTAAATAATCCATAAAAACCAAAGTGTAAACATTTACACCCATTGCAATTATTTGCCAATAGTCAGCATTTTACCTAACAATGCAAACAAAAGAGTAAGCACATAAAATAAAAAAGAAAGACTTAAGAAAGTTTAAATTAAACTTAAAACAAACATGCACCACTCACCAAGGTCTAAAACAATGACGTCTTACCCCTTCCACCTTATTAATATGTTTGCAGAACGCCGCTTAGGTGGAAACCCAGTGGTGGTCTTTACCACCGCCGAAATGCCTGATGAACAAACTAGGCAAACGCTTGCCTATCAAATGGCCGTGGCTGAAACCGCCTTTATCAGCGATGACGATACCCTAGTCCACGTTCACTCCCCCCAATACGCGCTGCCCTTCTCTTGCCAAGCCTTACTTTCCACCGCCGAAGCCACCCACCCCAATGAAATAGGCCTAGCCGCGCAAGTATTTAAAACGCATTTAGGAGAAGCATGGCTACTACGCCAAGCGGATCGCTGGTGGAGCCAAATGAGCACGCCGCATACAAGGCAATCCATCCACAGCGTATTAGAAATCGCCGAAGCACTGGCGCTTAATCCCAAAGATATTGTTGGCAGGCCATTATTTGTGGATTGCGGCTTAGAGCAGCTGATTGTGCAAGTTAAATCGCAGCAATCCGTCTTACAAGCCAACCCACAGCCACAAGGCTTAGCCAAGCTGGCCGAATCCAGCAAAAACCTGCCGCAAGCCGCCGTATGGTGCCGAGACGACAACCAAATCACGCTACGCTTTTTCTCCTGTGATGCTTTCACCGTTTATGAGGATTTTGGCTCCGGCACCGGCGCCGCCAATATCGCAGGCTGGCTCTTAGCCTCCGGCCAAAGTGCCCCCTTCTCGCTACGCATCGAGCAAGGCCACACCATCCACAGACTAGTATCCCGCCTCAGCGTGATCTTGGTAGAAGTCGACGAAAACCGCGTCATCCGCGTAGGCGGCAACGCACACCGTGTAGGCGGCGGAGTGATTGAGCTGTGATGCATGGGGGGGTAAGGCAAAAGGCCATTAAATATAGGTCACAAGGCTGTCCACATTTAGTGGCCAGCTTTAAAAGCCCCAAATAAGCGGTACACCTTACAAAAACTAATTTCGTTTATAATTACACCGTATAACTATCGAAATCCTATCGTAGGGAGCATACAGCTTCGTGTAATATGCAATTATTACTATAAGTCTTTGGTTTAACATGACCTTCGATCTACTTGCCTCCTTCGCCGCTGCCTTTAATCAAGACAATCGCCTTATTACACTTCAACTTGGCGATGGCGGGGTATGGGGTGAGCAGCTGCTGCCACAACAAGTGGAGGGCCGCGAAGGGATTAATCAAGCTTACCGCTACCAGATAAATTGCCTGTCACCCGACGGTGCTTTAGAGCTTAAATCCTTACTGGGCCTGCCCATTGTTTTATCCGTGGCGGATGCCAGTGGCACAGAGATTGAGCGCTGCGGTGTTATCTCCCAAGCCCAGCTATTAGGTTCTGACGGTGGCTTTGCTAAATATGCTTTAACCATAGAGCCACCGTTTGCCCTGCTACGCTATCGCCGCACTTCACGCATTTTTCAGGATTTAAGCGTTCCAGACATCATTAAACAGGTGCTGGCCGAACATCAGGCGATAAACCCCGTGTTTGCTGCCGTGCAAACGCTGGATTTTAAACTCACCGGCACGCACCTGCCGCGCTCTTATTGCCTGCAATACCGTGAATCTGATTTTGATTTCTTAACGCGCCTAATGCACGAGGAAGGCTTGGCTTGGCGCTTTATGCATTTGCCGGGTGATTCGCCGCAGGTGCAGCTGATTGTGTTTGATGACGCCTATGCCCTGCCGGAGGCCGCCGAACCACAGGTGCGCTTTCATCGCGCTGACGCCACT
>NZ_JANXSO010000102.1 GCF_025352645.1 Iodobacter sp.
GACTTATGCGCTGAATAACTCAGCGGCCAATGTTCAAGCACTGAATGAAGGCGAAACCAAGACTGAAACCTTTGCAGTGAAGTCGGCGGATGGCACCACTTCAAATGTGACGGTGACGATTGTCGGCACCAACGACGCAGCCATCATCACCCCAAGCAAACCAGGTGATGATGCGGGTCAGGTTAAAGAAGATGTGACTCTTACAACTGGCGGCACGCTGCTGGTCAACGATAAAGACGCTGGTCAATCCAGCTTCCAAGCGCAAACCGACACTACCGGCACTTACGGTAAATTCAGCATCGGTACGGATGGCAAGTGGACTTATGCGCTGAATAACTCAGCCACTAATGTTCAAGAGCTAAAAGAAGGCGATACCCGCACCGAAATCTTTACCGTTAAAACGGCCGATGGCACAAGCAGCACGGTGACTGTCCAGATTTCCGGCACCAATGAATCCGCCACGGTCGGCCAAGGCGCAGTGCAAGAAGACACCGTCACCTCCAGCAGCGGCGCACTAACGGCTAGTGGTGGGGCAACCTTTGTTTCTCAAGCAAACACGGCTGGCACTTATGGCTCATTGACGCTGGGCAGCGATGGCAAGTGGGCCTATACACTCAACAACGCCGCTGACAATGTACAAGCGCTGAAGACTGGTGAATTTAAAACCGAAAACTTCAACGTCACCCTGAGCGATGGCAGTAAAACCACCATCACCATTAATGTGCAGGGCCTGGACGACAAGGCCATCATCACCCCAAGTAAGCCAGGTGATGATGCAGGTCAGGTTAAAGAAGATGTGACTCTGACTACCGGCGGCACGCTGCTGGTCAACGATAAAGACGCTGGCCAATCCAGCTTCCAAGCGCAAACCGACACGAGCGGTACTTACGGTAAATTCAGCATCGGTGCGGACGGCAAGTGGACTTATGCGCTGAATAACTCAGCGGCCAATGTTCAAGCTCTGAAAGAAGGCGAAACCAAGACTGAAACCTTTGCAGTGAAGTCAGCGGATGGCACCACTTCAAATGTGATTGTGACGATTGTAGGTACAAACGACGCAGCCATCATCACCCCAAGCAAACCAGGTGATGATGCGGGTCAGGTTAAAGAAGATGTGACTCTTACAACTGGCGGCACGCTGCTGGTCAATGACAAAGACGCTGGCCAATCCAGTTTCCAAGCACAGACTGATGTTACTGGCACTTACGGTAAATTCAGCATCGGTGCTGATGGCAAGTGGACTTACGCGCTGAATAACTCAGCCACCAACGTCCAAGAGTTGAAAGAAGGCGAAACTAAGACGGAAACCTTTGCGGTGAAGTCGGCAGATGGCACCACTTCAAATGTGACGGTGACGATTGTCGGCACAAACGACGCAGCTATCATTACTCCAAGCAAACCAGGTGATGATGCTGGTCAGGTTAAAGAAGATGTAACTCTGACTACCGGCGGTACTTTACTCGTTAATGACAAAGACGCTGGTCAATCTAGCTTCCAAGCACAGACTGACACTACCGGCACTTACGGTAAATTCAGCATTGGCACGGATGGCAAGTGGACTTATGCGCTGAACAACAGCGCAGCCAATGTTCAGGCGCTTAAAGAGGGTGAAACCAAGACTGAAACCTTCGTGGTGATGTCGGCGGATGGCACAACGTCTAATGTTGTGGTTTCCGTACAGGGTACCAACGACGCGCCAACCAGCACGGGTGGCTTGGTCACTGGCTCCGAAGATACCGCCTATGCCTTTAAATGGAATGACTTTAATGCCGTCGATAGCGATACTGCGGCAAGCAGCCTATCAATCAAATTAAGCTCACTTCCTGTGGATGGGGTATTGCAATTTAATGGTGTAACCATTACAAACCCAGCCCAATTCACCATCAGCAAGGCCGATATTGACGCGGGTAAGCTGACCTTTGTGCCAGATGCAAATGAATCGGGTAACAATAGCTTTAATACCATTGGCACTGGCGATCAGAAATCGGACTACGCAAAATTTGATTACCAAGTGAATGATGGCAGCGTTAGCAGCGATAAAGTCAGCATGGTGGTTGATATCAAGCCTGTGGCCGATATGCCTATCATTAGCATTGGCGGGATCAACTTAGTTAATGGCTCAACCACCACCGTTACGCCACCAAAAGGCAATGGTTTAATCCAGCAGTACTATGCACCAGACGCAAATGACAATCTAAACACCACCTCGGCCAGAACGCCAACACTGATCGAAACAACGCTTGAAGGCAAAACGCCAACCAGCACCACGCTGGTAAGCTCAGCCGATGTGTATGTAGATAATGGTGCATCTGCGCCAAGTGGTATCGCTACTGATTCTGCTTACAGAGTCAGTGGTTTAGTTTACTTAGAAGAAGGTAAAAACTATACGTTCAGCGGCTATGTTGACGATACTTCCCTGCTTAAAGTTGGCGGCGTCCAACTAATGAATCGCCCTTACGATGGCTATGGCACATTTACCGCCACACCATTTGTACCTGGCAAATCAGGCTACTACACCGTTGAGTTTATCGTTTACAACGCATCCAACGTAGGTGCGATGGATCTAAATGTAAGCGTTAATGGCGCAAAAGCCATCGACTTTAACACCAGCAACTTCTCGCTCTATAGCAATTTAACTCAGCTAGAAAGCACCGGCGGTTTGCACAGCAATCTGGTGACTACAGGAGATGGCGGCTACTACCCGCAGGGCATCAGTGGGCAGGAAGACTCCTATATCCAGCTCTTTGGCTTAGCGGCCAAACTCAGCGATACCGATGGCTCCGAAAAACTACAAAGCCTTTCTCTCACCGAGCTTAAAGCAGGTAGCACCGTATTTGATGGCGTGAATACATTTAACGCGCCGAGCGATGGTTCAACTTTGAATCTCAAAGGCTGGGATTTAAACAGCCTGCAAATCAGACCACCGCTTAATTTCTTTGGTGAGTACAAGGTAGGCCTGCAAGCGGTTAGCGTAGAAAACAGTACCGGTGAAACGGCAACAAACAACGCCTTTGTATCGATTCAAGTGGCCAATACTAACGATGCGCCAAACACCAACGACGATAGCGCAAATGTTCGCGAAGATAGCGCAACAAACCCAATTACCGGCAATGTGCTTAGCAATGATATCGACGTAGATGGCGACAAACTGGTGGTTCAAGCCGTTAACAACAATGCAGCTAATGTAGGCAAAACCATCAATGGTCAATTTGGCCAGCTTACAATCAGCACAGATGGCAGCTATAGCTACAAGCTAGACAATAGCAATCCACGTGTTAACGCCCTTAACGACAGAGATAGCTTAAGCGAGAAATTCACCTACACCGCATCCGACGGCAAAGGCGGCACATCCACCGCCACGCTCACGATCAATATCCAAGGCCACACCGATCCGGTGGTGATTATGGGCTCCAGCTTCAATGATCAGATTGGCGATATGTATGGCGAATCCACCACGCTTTGGGGCACAGAAAAAACCGAAGGCACGGTGATTGATCTGCAACTAGGCGGAGGTGCCACTTCAACCGCACCAAACCCAAACCCTGGCGAGCGCTTCCAATACACCCAGTCGGTTGACCAAGTGATTGATGCGGGCGGCGGTAACGATTACGTTGAATCGGGCCGTGGTGATGATGTGATTTATGCTGGCGACAGCGACTCTGCTGGCTATAAGTTTGCTGACATTCTGGGTCACAAACTAATGACACTGGATCTGAGCTCTTTAGTTGACCCAAGCACCCAGCTATTTAGTGCAGCCGTTGGTGTAAGTAATCCAAAGGCAGATGTGGTGAACGGCGGTAGCGGCAACGATGCCATTTTTGGCCAGACAGGGGTGGACTTGCTCTACGGTCACACCGGCAATGATTACCTAGACGGCGGCAGCGATAATGATGCCTTACGTGGCGGCTTAGGTGATGATGTATTGCGCGGCGGCTCTGGCAACGATGTACTCAAAGGGGACGCTGGGGATGATGTCTTCCTCTGGATGCCAGGCGATCAAGCGATTACCCGCGGTGCCACTGCAGCAGGTACAGGCAATGAATTTGGTGTAGCGGCAAACATCAATCTAGTTAAAACAGCGACCGACGTGGTGATGGATTTCAATCAAAACGTCACCACGGGTAACAACGACAAACTAGATATGCGCGATCTGCTTATCGGCGAAACCCATGGCAGTAACGATATTGGCAACCTGCTTAACTATCTGCACGTTGAAAAAACCGGTGGCAGCACCGTTATTCACGTCAGTACCGCAGGGGAATTTAATGCTGGCTACAACGCCGGCAAAGAAGACCAAACCATCATCTTGCAAGGCGTTGACTTAACTGGCGCAACAGATGCAGATATTGTAAAAAACCTACTACAAAACAACAAACTGATTGTTGATTAAGCCTTCGCTTTAAGCTCCAAAACGGCTCTCTAGGGAGCCGTTTTTTATTGCCTATAGCTCCATCACCTCAATAAAAAAACACCTACTTGTAAGCAACATGAAGCTTTTGCTTCATCTTTGCCCGTTAATATACGCCCCTCACCGCATCAGCACTTTGCCCGTTAGCACTGTGAACGTGGCAAAAAAAAAGCCGATTGGCGCTGTCGTTCTAAATTAAAAATCAGATAAAAGAGAAATAAAAACCATGGCCCAACCCACCTTTAACCGTGTTTTTAATGTGCTATTTTTATGCACCGCTAATTCAGCCCGCAGCGTAATGTCTGAAGGCTTACTCAATATCCTTGGCCAGGGCCGCTTTAATGCTTACAGCGCGGGCACCCACCCTAGCGGCAAAATTCATCCTTACACCATCGAGCTACTGCAAAGCATTGGCTATGAAACCAGCCATTTGCACTCAAAGTCATGGCAAGAATTTGAGCATAGCAATGCACCACATATGGATATTATCATTACCGTTTGCGATAAAGCCCACGGTGAAGCTTGCCCCGCCTGGCCTGGCCACCCGATCAGCGCACACTGGGGCTACGAAGACCCACGCGGTGACACCGAAGAAGAAAAGCGCGCTTCATTTAGCAAAATATTCGCCCAAATTAAACGCAGAATCGATCTACTTGTCAGCCTGCCTTCAGAAAAATTGCAACATTTATCACTGAATGACACCGTGAAAGAAATCGGAAAAACCACCATTTAAACTAAAAACGCCAAGGTGCAGCATACCTTGCTGGCTATAGCTGCCAAGGTATGCAGCCCTCTTGAGGCATCTACAAACCTGCCAACCACGCAGCAATATTCCTTTTTAATTAGCCCCTCGGCCAACTACATTCGCCAGCAAGATGATTCAAATCATCTTTTTGCACTTGAAATCCCCCCTGCCTCACCCCCATCTCTAGAGTAAGAACTTATACGAGGAGGTGTTCAAGATGCGTTTTGATAAGCTGACCACAAAATTTCAACAGGCCATTGGTGATGCGCAAAGCAGCGCCAATGCCCATGACAATCCCTATATCGAACCCCAGCACGTTTTAGCGGCCCTACTCGCCGATGTAGATTCCGGCACGCCTGCCCTACTGGCGCGGGCGGGGGTCAACGTCACCGCACTCAAAAACGCACTCACCGCCGCCATTGAGCGCCTGCCAAAAGTAAGCGGCAACGAGGGTGACATCAGCGTTTCTAAAGAGCTGAGCAATCTACTTAATCTGACCGATAAAGCCGCACTCACGCGCGATGACCAGTTTATTTCTAGCGATTTATTCTTACTGGTTTTAAGCAGCGACAAAGGTGAAACAGGCCGTTTATTAAGAGAAAATGGCGCAAATAAAGAAGCTGTTGCCGCAGCCATTGATGCCGTACGGGGTGGGCAAAGCGTAAACAGTGCTGAAGCGGATCAAAACCGCGAAGCACTAGATAAATATTGCATGGATCTTACCGCCAGAGCCCGCGCTGGTAAGCTCGACCCTGTCATTGGCCGCGATGATGAAATCCGCCGCGCCATGCAGGTGTTGCAGCGCCGCACCAAAAACAATCCGGTACTGATTGGCGAACCAGGCGTGGGTAAAACCGCGATTGTAGAGGGCCTTGCCCAGCGGATTGTGAATGGCGAAGTACCCGAATCGCTCAAATCTAAACGGGTACTGGTACTTGATCTGGCCTCCTTGCTGGCAGGAACCAAATACCGTGGTGAATTTGAAGAGCGTCTAAAAGCCGTGCTCAACGAGCTAGCCAAAGACGAAGGCAATACCATTATTTTTATCGATGAGCTGCACACCTTAGTGGGCGCGGGTAAAACCGAAGGCTCGATGGATGCGGGCAATATGCTCAAACCCGCGTTGGCGCGTGGTGAGCTGCACTGCATCGGCGCAACGACGCTGGATGAATACCGCAAATACGTTGAAAAAGACCCTGCGCTAGAACGGCGGTTCCAGAAAGTGATTGTGGCCGAGCCAAGTGTCGAGGCCACCATTGCCATCTTGCGTGGCTTACAAGAAAAATACGAAATCCATCACGGGGTAGAAATCACCGACCCTGCAATTGTGGCCGCCGCCGAGCTGAGCCATCGCTATATCACCGATCGCTTTTTACCGGATAAGGCGATTGATCTAATTGATGAGGCTGCCGCCAAAATCAAGATGGAAATCGATTCCAAGCCCGAAGTCATGGATAAGCTAGATCGGCGCATTATCCAGCTCAAAATTGAGCGTGAAGCCGTAAAACGTGAGAAAGACGAAGCGTCTAAAAAACGCCTTACCTTGATCGAAGAAGAAAGCGCAAGGCTAGAGAAAGAATATTCAGACTTAGAAGAAATATGGAAAGCCGAAAAAGCCAGCGTACTGGGCAGCCAAGCCATCCGCGAAGAAATTGAAAAAGTAAAAGTAGCAATGGACGCCGCCCAGCGTCAGGGTGAATGGGATAAAGCCAGCGAGCTGCAATACGGCCAACTGCCCCAGCTTGAAGCCAAGCTAAAAGCCGCCGAAGCCTCTGAAGTCAGCGGCGGTAAATTAAAACTGCTGCGCACGCAAGTTGGCGCAGAAGAAATCGCCGAAGTGGTGAGCCGCGCTACCGGCATTCCGGTTAACCGCATGCTGCAGGGCGAACGGACCAAACTGCTAGCGATGGAAAACGCCTTGCATCAGAAAGTGGTCGGCCAAGCTGAAGCGGTACGCTTAGTTTCCGACGCCATCCGCCGCTCGCGTGCAGGCCTATCAGACCCTAACCGCCCTTATGGCAGCTTTTTATTCCTAGGGCCAACCGGCGTAGGTAAAACGGAGCTAACTAAGGCATTAGCTGAATTTTTATTTGATTCGCCCGATCACTTAATTCGCCTCGACATGAGCGAATTTATGGAAAAACACAGCGTATCCAGATTAGTGGGCGCGCCGCCAGGCTATGTGGGATATGAAGAAGGTGGCTATTTAACCGAGGCCGTTCGCCGCAAACCCTATAGCGTGATTTTGCTCGATGAAGTCGAAAAAGCGCATCCGGATGTGTTTAATATCCTGCTGCAGGTGCTGGACGATGGCAGGCTCACCGATGGCCAAGGCCGCACGGTAGATTTTAGAAATACCGTGATCGTGATGACCAGTAATCTGGGCAGCACGCAAATTCAGGCTATGGCCGGTATGGATTATCAGCTCATTAAAATGGCGGTATTAGCCGAGGTACAAGACCATTTCAGGCCGGAATTTGTAAACCGTATCGATGAAATGGTGGTGTTTCATTCGTTGGATCAAGCGGCAATTAGAAACATTGCCCGCATTCAGCTTAATCGCTTGCAAGGGCGCTTAGCCCATATGGAGATTGAGCTGAGCATCACCGATGCAGCGCTTGACCTGGTTGCGGCAGCAGGATTTGATCCAGTTTATGGCGCAAGGCCTTTAAAACGCGCCATTCAAGCCGAAATTGAAAACCCGCTATCTAAGGCAATCCTAGAGGGCAAAGTCAGCGCGGGGCACGTACTGACTATTGATGTTGACAATGACGCCCTGTGTTTTAAGCAATCTACATAAAAGATGTGGAAATTCAAAACGGCGGCCTGAGGGCCGCCGTTTTTATCTACGGCTTGCTCAGCAAAATAAAATTCAGCACAAAATCCCACTAAAAACGCGTCATCCCCGAGTGCTTTTACCGGAGATCCAAAGGCTTTGAGTACACCGCAACGGAATTCCCGCCTAAGCGGGAATGATGCTAGACATTGCTGAGCAAAGCGGCTAATCAAGAAAAGCATAGTTTGCGATAAACACTGTGCTTTTAATTCAATGCTTGTATTTCTTTAAATTATTCACAAATCTCTTAATTATGCGATAAGCTAAACGATCAAACTTTGAAAAAAATGTAATGAAGCAAGCACTTACATTTCTTAACCCAGAGCGATATTTCATCGCCTTTATCTTGTTTATCGGCTATGTGGGCATTGGGTTTATTAATATTCAGCAGGCGCATTTATCCCCAGGCCATCTTGCTGTTATTTGGCTGCCCGCAGGTATTGGCTTATTAATGGCACTGGAAATTGGCCCTGCTGCATTTATTTTTATTTTTTTCGCAAGCTTTATCCTCAACACTCCCACCTATTACTATATCAACACCCCAAGCAATACTCACCCCCTGATCACATCGCTGCTTGTTGGCATTGGCACGGCACTCATCGACGTGTGGCAGGCATATATGGCAGCCAAAGCTTGGCAGTTTTTTCTTACAAAACATCATCGCTCCCCTTTACAAAAACCCACTGACCTCCCCTATTTTTGGGGGAAAATATGCTTTATACCCGCCCTATTCAGCATGGCGCTCACCCATACTTTGCTAAGCCTAAGCAGTATTATTAGCACGCAGGATGGATTCAGTAACATTCAGCAAATGTTTATGCTGATTATGGGGGATACCGCAGGGCTATTTATCGTGGCGCCGATTTACGCCAGTTGGAAATCCAGCGCATTCAAATATAGAATCCGCCCCGCCATTCCTTATTTTTTTGCTTTAATCTTGATTATTGCCTTGGGGTTTCTGCTCTATAGCTATTTGATGATGCTTATTTTGCCTATCTTACTTTTGATTGCCATTCGGTTTCGATTAGCAGGAACCTCACTCGCATTACTGATTGTTTTTATGCTTTCAATGATAGGAACCACCCATCATATTGGGCCCTTTTTTACCCCCAGCGAGCCTCTTTCTTTCCTTAATTTACAATTATTTCTATTTTCAATTGGGCTGACTCTGCACTATTTAGCGCTTTTACAAGAACTACTCAGCCATAGCCATCTTCAGCTAGAAACGGAAGTGACCTTAAGAACCGAAGCATTGGCCGCCGCCAATCAACGCCTAGAAGAATTAGTCACCACGGACGAGCTAACCGGTGTTGCCAATCGGCGCGAATGGCAGCGCCGTTGTGAGGAGGCCATTATTTACGCCCGCCGCTATCAGCAACCGCTGTCTATCTTGCTGATTGATATCGATCACTTCAAAAACGTTAATGACCAGCACGGGCATTTAGCTGGCGATTTAACCCTGAAAGAGCTGTGCCGAGTTTGCACCGCCGAGCTACGTGCCACGGATAGTTTTGCCCGCTGGGGTGGCGAGGAGTTTGTGCTGCTACTCCCTGGTACCACACAGGTAGAAGCCATCTTGGCGGGCAATAAATTACGCATCGCGGTAGAAAATCAAGCCCTAGTTGAATACCACGAACAGAAAATCCGCATCACCATCAGCGTGGGTGTAGCCATGCTAGAAGACAACGATAGCAGTTTAGATCATCTATTAAATCGGGCCGATCAAGCCATGTACGCCGCAAAAGCCGCTGGGCGCAATCAAGTACAGTGCGCAATTAGCTCTACAGCGTTTAATCATTAACTAAAGTGATACACACATTGTAGGGGCGCTACTTACTGCGCCCCTACAAACATCAACTTAGACCAATGTTATTGGTATCAGCTCCCCGCAAGCAAAAACGACTTTCTTCTTGTTACAACAATGCTTTTGGTCCAACGGCCAGATTCATACCAAACAAGAAAACCACGTGGCCATTATCACAAAACAACGCCAGCACAAATTAACGGGCCGTATAAACTCTTATCCATCTTCACTTTTGGATAGATAAGAAACCCGAATCCAGCCTCGTCAAATAGGGCAACGCCGCTGACAGCGGTAGCTTACTTAGGCGGCTGGTACAGCGGTGCTACGTCCATATAAATATAGGTGCCATCTACTTTGCCATTACGAATATTGAAAATATCAGTCACTGGCAAAGTAATTTCGCTACCGTCGTGGCGGGTGTAAGTGACTTCCATTTGAGCCAAGATAGAGTCTTTGTCTTGCCACTCTTTGATAACGCGATGTTTAACCCCTTTCACGCTTTTGAAAAAATCCACCTGCGCTTGGTAAATGGCCGCTTTACCTTGGGCCTCTGGAAAATTGCCAAATTTGAAACGAGCGTTTTCCGTCAGCAGTTTGGCAAAGACGGCTGGATCCATGCTATCAATCGCATTGGTAATGGTTTGAATTTCAACTCCGGAAGCCGGAGGGGCCGCTTGAACATAAGCCACGGTGCTAAGCATTAGGACAGATGCAACAAAAATCTTTTTCATAACTAACCTTTTTATGTTTATGGAGTGAAACAGCACTATTTAGCCGAGCCTAAAATTTGTAACACTGAGGTGGAATACCCTCCTAAATAATTTTTACAAGTCAAACGTAATAGCGGGCTCTGGTGTGGATAGAAATGTGCGCTTATTTGCATAATTAGATAAGTCGTATATGGCTATAATCAATTTCAAGCATTTATTGAAGATCAATACCGTGGAAACTCTGACCAATCTGGAATCATTTGTCCGTAGCGCGGAGGCAGGCGGTTTTTCTGCAGCGGCCCGTACGCTGGCTCTGACGCCGGCAGCAGTTAGCCGCAATGTGGGCATGCTGGAAGCCAATCTAGGTGTACGGCTATTTCATCGCAGCACACGCCAGCTCACACTAACCGAGCAAGGGGAGCGGTTTCTGTATGCAATTCGAGGCAATTTGCACGCGCTACAATCAGCCATTAGCGATATTAATTCTGAGCGTGATGAGCCCAGCGGGGTACTCAAAGTCAGTATGGTGCCATCGTTTGCCATGGAATACGTGCTGCCACTAGTGCCCGCATTGATGGCGCGCTATCCGCGTATCCGCCTTGACTGGCAGCTTGAAACCGCCAAGTCAACCTAGCTGGCGAAGGAGTAGATGTGGCAATTGGTGGCGGCATCCAACTAGCCCCTGGGGTGGTAGCACGGCATGTAGGGCCCGCACATGTCGTGGCGGTGGCAGCGCCCAGCTATTTGCAAGGGCGCGCCATACCGCAGCAGCCTCGTGATTTGGCTACGCTGGCGGGCATTGTGATGCGCTCGGTGCAAACTGGGCGGGTGCAGCACTGGACTCTGCGCAATGCTCAAGGCGATGAAGCGCTGGCGGCGGTGCAAGAGCAGCTCGTTTTAAACGATCCCGACGCCATCAGCCAAGCAGCAGTACTGGGGCTGGGCGTGGCCTTGGCTCCTATGCCGCATGTACTAGCGCACTTAGAGCAGGGCCGACTGGTGCGTTTATTGCCCCAGTGGTATGCCGATGCTGGCTCAATCAGCATGTACTACTCCAGCCGAGTCCTAATGCCCGCCAAAACACGGGTGTTTATTGACTATGTGGTAGCGGCTTTTGCGGAGCAGGATTTAGCGCGGCGGTTTTCAGGGACCCCTGCTACTGCCCCTCTTACATTGCTGTCACAATAGCTACCAAGCACTAGGCTCTGTTGACGTTTTTCCGCCTCTCATTTCAGCCACAGCAGCGTCGCAGCAAATGTCAGCATGCCCAGAAATTGATCGCTTTTTTCTCGTCATGCATGGCGATCCGACGGTATTACTTGAGCTTACCAAACATGCATTCCACTCCATGCCCCTCCTTGTAATGCCACCAATCTCATTCCCGTAGCTGCTTTCGATTTACTCTCGGCGAAATAACCGCTTTGATTCCACACGCCTTGAGCCGAACCATAGTGAGTAGAAAAACGCCTTAAGCAATATGTGATTTAGTCACCTATTTGTACTATTCAACATTACAAATATCGAAATTATTGCTAGAGTAAAGTCGACGTCTTCAGACAATACCCCATTAAATACAAGGGCATATTGTGTGCATTCGCTTTCCCACCCATAAAAGGCCACGGATTTTGGCCATTATAGGAGACGCATGAGTACCGCCATCCCATCCCGTTTTCATCACACCCTCAGCATGCCGGTATTTCTACCCAGCATGATTTTAATCGGCGTTTTACTCGCCATTTGTACCCTCAACCCCACCGCCGCGGAACAAATCTTCTCGCATGGTCAAGCTTGGATTTCGCAAAATTTTAGCTGGTTCTACATTATATCCGTTGCCATTTTCATCATCACCCTTATAGCTATCGCCTGCAGCCCTTACGGTAATATCCGCCTTGGCCCAGACGATGCCAAACCTGAATATAACTTCACCTCTTGGGTTGCCATGCTGTTCGCCGCAGGCATGGGAATTGGCCTGATGTACTTTGGCGTGGGCGAGCCCATGCAGCATTATTTATCGCCACCACTGGCCGAAGGCAGCACTATGGCTGCCGCCCGTGAAGCGATGAATATGACCTTCTTTCACTGGGGCTTTCATGCTTGGGCGATTTACTGCTTAGTGGGCCTAGTGCTGGCTTATTTTGGCTTTCGCTACAATCTACCGCTCACCATTCGCTCCGGCCTTTACCCCATTTTGCGTGACCGAATCAACGGCCCAATGGGACACGCTGTCGACGTATTTGCCCTTTGTGGCACCATCTTTGGTATCGCTACCACCCTAGGCTTTGGCATTTTACAAATCAGCGCGGGGATTGCATCCCTCACCGGCTGGGATACTTCTGGGCTTAATTTTAAATATGGCTTAATTGCCGTCGTTATTGGCTTAGCTGGCTGCTCAGCCGCATCGGGCTTAGATAAGGGTGTGCGCCGCTTAAGCGAGCTAAACCTTAGCCTCGCCATTATCCTGATGCTGTTTGTATTATTTGCAGGGCCAACGTTATTTCTACTTGGCGCTTTTGGTGACAACCTTGGAAATTATTTTTCTAGTATTGTGGAATTGACTTTCCGCTCTTATACCTATGAGCCAACGCAAAAAGAAGGCTGGTTTAGTGGCTGGACGCTGCTCTATTGGGCGTGGTGGATTTCATGGTCACCGTTTGTGGGAATGTTTATTGCGCGTATTTCCCGTGGCCGCACCTTGCGTGAATTTATCATCGGCGTAATGCTGATTCCCGCGCTATTTAATCTGATTTGGATGACCATTTTTGGTAACACCGCCATCTGGCTAGATATGCATACCGCTGCCGGTGCGCTATCGCAAACCGCGGGCAATGTGGATGCACTGCTTTTCAAATTCTTTGAATTCCTACCGCTAGCTAAAGTCACCTCCTCCATTGCCATTTTGCTGATTGCCGTATTTTTTGTGACCTCGGCCGATTCGGGCGCCTTTGTGCTCAATACCATTGCCACCCGTGGCGCAGAAAAATCACCGGCTTGGCAGTGCCTATTTTGGGCAGGCTTACTTGGCGTGACCGCCGCCATCCTACTCACAACGGGTGGTTTAAAGGCATTGCAAGCCGTCACCTTAATTGCCGCCCTACCTTTCACGGCCATCATGCTGCTGCTCTGCTTTAGCCTCTGTAAAGGCTTAGCGGCCGATCGTGAACACTTCTCACAAAAGTTTTCACCTGGCACTACCTTTTGGACAGGCCAGCACTGGCGCATACGCCTTGCGCAAATTCTGCAAGAGCCACGCTTAAGCGATGTTGAAAAATTCATTGCAAAAAGCGTTGAGCCCGCGCTCAAAGAAGTAGCAGCCGAGCTGCAAAAGCAAGGCTTAGAAGCATCCGTGCTCGTTGGGGACGATAAGGCCGTTTCTTTGATTGTGCCACAAGCCAATCTGCGCGATTTTGTGTACGGCGTGCGGCCGTTAAAACAGCCTGTACCTGCTTTTGCCCTCAGAGACGCATCGCTCCCCATGTCTAGCCGTCCGCATCATTACGTGCCCATTACCTTCTTTGAAGACGGCCGCCAAGGCTACGATGTGCAATATATGATTCAGCAAGAGCTGATTGCCGACGTGTTAAAACAATATGAACGCTATTTAAGTTTGGTACACAATAAAGATACCCATCTGCTGAATTCTGCACCTGGGCATACTTAAAGCATAAGCACCAAAATCCAAACGCCCACCGTTTCAAGTGGGCGTTTTTTATTGCTAGGTAAAATTGACAAAATCGGCCTAAGTGGTTAAATTCCCAAGACCAAAGAGGAGAGAGTAGCTAGGGAAAACCCCAGTTACCGCCGAAGGCGCAACGCCCGCGAACGCTCAGGCAAAAGGACTCTTTGGCATCAACACTCTGGAGAGCGGCGTATAAAACGCCCACCGAAGGGGCTAACAAAACGGATCGTCATGAGCCGTTTTGGAATCTCTCAG
>NZ_JANXSO010000117.1 GCF_025352645.1 Iodobacter sp.
ACACCCAGGCTTTGGCGCAAATATGGATGACAAATCCTCCTGCTGGGTACGCGTATCTATGCCGAGCGCCGGTGCAGGCTTTGGCCACCAGTTTATTCCGCGTATCGGGCAAGAAGTTTTAGTCGACTTTATCGAAGGCGATATCGACCGCCCCATCGTCACCGCCGTCGTCCACAACGGCAGCCACCCGGTGCCCACCTTCAGCGGCGCAGGCGCTTTGCCTGCCAACAAAACGCTGTCTGGCATCAAAACCAAAGAGCATGAAGGCGGGCAATACGGCGAGCTGCTGTTTGACGACACCAAAGGTGAAGTACGCACCAAATTATCCAGCGAGCATGGTAAAACCCAGCTCAACCTTGGCTATTTAATCCACCCGCGCACCGATGGTAAGGGTGAACCTCGCGGCGAAGGTTTTGAATTACGCAGCGACAAACAAGGTGCAATTCGCGCCAGCGGCTTACTCATCAGTACCGAAACCAAAGGCGGAGCGAGTGGCACGCAACTCGACCGCACACCCGCCCAAAGCCAGCTTGAATCCGCCCTGGAAACCGCCAAAAATCTTGGCGAATACGCTACTAAACAACTCGCTGACACTATCGAAACCGGCGACGACGATCAAACCGTCAAACCCGACAACAGCCCCGGCGACAAAGCCACCCACGGTCATCTTTACCACCACGTGCACGCCAGCAAAAGCTTTGAAGCAGGCAGCAACACCGATAAAGACGGCAAAACCAAATTCAAAGAGCAAGCAGGCCAGCAAAAAATTATCCTGCTGCACGGCGAGGATGGTGTGGCGATTACGAGTCCGCAAAGCCAGACGATCAGCGCAGGCAGCAACCTAGACCAAATCGCCCAGCGCGACAGCAACCAAAGCACCGCCCGCCGCTGGATTCACAACGTAGGCCAGCACATCAGCCTGTTTGTGGGCGGTGTGAAAGAGCAAATCACCCTGAAGCTCATCGCCGCCAAGGGCAAGCTGCAAATGCAGGCGCAAAGCGACGATATAGAAATCACCGCCGACAAAAATGCCAAGCTCACAGCCATCAAAGGCAAGGGCCTCTTCAACGCCAAGCAGGAAATACTGCTCACCGCAGGCGGTGCTTACATCCGAATCAAAGACGGCAAAATCGAGATGCATGCGCCAGGGAAAGTGAGCATTAAGGGCGGCAGCCATGATTGGGGCGGGCCTGCGAAGCTAAGCGTAGAACTCCCTGATTTACCTAAGAGCGGGAAATTCCAAGAGTTCTTTATTCTTAAAAATGCAAAGGGCAAGGTATTGCCAAATCATCCTTATCAAATGACCTTGCCTGACGGAGCCATGATCAAAAGTAAAACCGATGACAAGGGCGAAACCCAAGTCGCTCACTCGGAACAAACTGACCCAGTACAAGCTGAAGCGCTGCCTAAAAAAGATGAATTGGACCTTTTGCAAGTCAGGTATTGGGACGGCACGATTTCGCATCAGCTGGATTTTATTGATCTGACAAAAACCGAAGATTCCGCAGACGATCAGGAGGAAATTTAAATGGCTAACCCTCCAAAAAGAAGCTCACAAACACCTAGTAGTGGCCGTAAAACCACGACTAAAACACCTGCACAGGCGGGCACAACGCTACCTGTGACTAATCCTATGGATTTATGGTATCTCTGCCAGAAAGCAGGCTTTGCTCAGCGCTTCCCACTGATGGCCAGTAATGGCACTCCCCGCTATCAGCGCCAAGTTTCTAAATGGGTGTCTTTAGATTGTAAGTTTAATAAATGGAAGTGGCCTTACTACGGAGAAGTCGGCTTTGATATGGGGGCACCGGGTGGCCCCAAGCCGATTATGAGTTACGAAGAGCCACATCGCCCATCAACCATGCCGATGAATCGTTATGAAATTTCTCATAAGCGAGCGGTACTGGATATGGGGATAGAGCTGTCTCTGCTTGATGCCGTACTGACGAAAAAAATGCTGGAGGATAACCTTAGCCCCGCTGATTTTCGCCAGATCAATATGCTGATCAATGTGGAAACAGCAGGGGTATTTGGCATGAATAAACAGGGCAGGGTTAAGCTGCCAGGCTTGTTACGCATTCCTGATGTGATCCGCTTTAAAGATTACAAAAGCCTGAGCGGTGCGGCGCTGTTTACCCCTTCGAATATTGCTTTTGTGATTGAAATGAAGTTTGGGAATGATCAACTGTGGCGTGATCAACAGGAAGCTTATATTCAAATCGCAGGAGGTGACCTGCATAAAGACAAACTACGCTTGCTTGAAACAAGACTATGCAGAATAGGTAAGCGCAGACGTCGAGCTTGGCTAACGGAAGCAAGACTGAGTGAGCCAGTGTTTCGTGATGTAGAGAGTAAAGTCGCTTCCCCCCTCCCGCTGCGCCAAGCGCTGGCTCCTGGCGCTTTGCTTTTGGGGGAAGTTCAGCAAGAACTGGAGCAAGTGCGCCGCAAACTAGTCCCCACCCAAATCCCGGCAGGCACGCCAGTATTACGTGCTTACGACCCTGCTCAAGCCGCAGCAGCAGAGCGGCAAAGAGAACAAACAAGGCAGAGCTTGGAAATAACGCTGGCGGCCCCTTTAGCGGGGGCAGCAGCTGGGGCGGCATGGTTTGGTGTCGCTGCAATGGCAGAAACTGCCACACTGGGCGATGGCATTGTTTTACTGGCAAGGGGAAGTAAGACCTTAATTCGCTTCCCAGCCAAACCTATTATTGCCAGCACTTTGGCGGCCAACGCTGCCATTTATGAGGCAGCGGCCAGCCCATTAAATGCGCAGAATAAAGATGTTTCGATAAATGTATTTTTCATCCCAGAATAAATAGGGGTAGATATGAGTTTTTTTGATGAATGGGAAGAGGCTAGCTGGCACTTTACCTATGTGGACGAAGACGAGCCAGATAAGACGACTTTGCAAGGCGGTTTAGTGGCTGTGTTTTATATGGTCGGCGCTTATCTGCCTGCCCGCCGCCAAGCCATTGCCCAAGTGATGCAAGAATTTCATCTGCATTATGGTCGGCATCTTCAATGGGGCTATTGGGGAGACGGGCAGGACAGAATCCGCGCTTATTCCGCCAGCGATTATGCCAAAGGCAGTGAATGGGTGAGAACCTTACCGATGACTCATCCTGTTGAGTTTACCTGGTCGTCTGGTGCAGGCTATGAATTCGTTGGCAGCTATTCAGTTGAAGCTTACTCGCAAGCAGGCTGGTGGGAAAAAAACTACAAAAGTATTGCATATTTAAAAATTTATCTTCCTATTGAAGAATTAAAAGGAAATGGTCTAGCTATATTTGAGCAGCGCTTACGTGAATGGGCCAGCTTGCTTCAGCCTCTACATGGCTATGCAGGGCTAGGCTTCCAGCAGGGTAATGAATTTCATCGCTATGAAAATTTAGAGCTGGAACACGCCGAGCAATTTAAGTGTTTTGAGGTTGGCAGTTGCACCAGTCATGGCGAATTACGTGAAGGCTTTAAAAGCATCAACTGGTACACGATTTTATCGGACAGTTATTTACCACAGCTGGGCGGCAAAGACGTGCTGGCATCGGCGTTAGAACAAGAGGGGCTTAGCTTACTGAATTACTCTGGTGGCATTATGGTCAAAACGGGTGAATACCCAGAGCTGGGCTGGGTAGAAAAAGGCCCGCTACCCGCCAGCTATATCGCCGCCAACCGCATCCTAAAACCTGCCCGTGTGGCAGAACTATCCAACTTGCATTACGGCTCGATTGCGGGAGAGGCTCGCTTTACGCCTGACCTTACAGATCAATGGCTCAAGCGCTTTGATATTCCTGATGAGTCAGCAGCCTATGCTGCTGTAGTGCCTTTCCCTCAAAATAACGCGGATATACAGCGCTGCGAAGCAAACCAACCCTGCCCACAATCAGGCTATTGGTACACCCCTGCCAAACAAAACAGCCGTGCTTCGTTCAAACAGGGCGAGTTAATGCCAGATTTTCCCAGCTCTGCTTATGGTGCGACAATTTGGTATTGGGATGCTGATCAAGATTAACTATTTACAATTTATTTAAAAAAATATTGATAAAAACAATGGGCCGGAATAACTGGGGTCAGAGCAAAGTTAAATCCGCTTTCTTTGCCTCTAAAGCCGCCTCGGCGCTATTAAGCGATAAAGTAAAACAAACGCTTGAAAAGCAATGGGGTCAGGTCTTCCATTTTGCATAAGATAAAATTTACAGTCGTTATAATCCAAGTTAAATTGATTACATTTTGTCAAATGTAAGACCTGACCCTTTAGACACTATGACCCTTTAGACACTAATCCAATTGCCTTATTCGTTACGCTCAGCGATTTGGTTCTGGGTTTCCAATATGTGTATGGAACCTGCTGATGGCGGTATTACAGATAGTAATGTTGACAGGGTAACGGTGAAAGTTAACGCAGGGGAGTTGGGGAGGAGAAATAGCGAGGGTTCTTATAGCCCCAGTAGTGCTAGCCCTGCGCTACTTAGGCGTAAATATGCCAAAGCTGCTTTTGATTTTTTAATCTAAGGATTACTAGAATGCAATCTATTATTTCCCTATTACGACAATTGAAAGTGGTTGTGCTAGCACAAGCTGAGCCCACTCTAAAATCGATAGATAAGATATCCATGAAAAAAAAATTATATAAAATATTTCTACTATTCTTTATTTACCCAATTGGGGTTGCCAATGCAAATATCATTAAAAATGATCAATACTGCCATGCAACGATAATTGATCTTATAGGGCATACATTAAAACTAAAAAATTTTCGTCAAAACTTAAATGGTAATGGAGTTATAATCAGCTCTGTATGTAAAGCATTACCGAAAGAAAAGAATACTATTGTGGCAGCAATTGCTTATACTAGTGAGGAAAATTCAAAAATTGAGGGTATAAGTAAAAAAGAGCTATTTTTATCATTAATTGATACGCGGAGTAATAAAATACTAAGTTCCTATCGGTCTTTTATTATTGAGGATGCCTCTATGCGCTTAGAAGAAAATAGCCTGAGAATAGACACGGCGGCTTACTATCTTGCAGGTGGAGTTCGTGCCTTTGGTTTAGATATTTCTGGTGATTATATGCCCAATTGCGGCGATGGAAGTATCGGGGCAAGACGAACCTTATACATTAGAGAAGAGGAAAAAATACGCCCCGTCCTTGAGGATTTTTTTATGTCAACCTCTTGGTTTATAAAAGGATCTAACTGCCAACAAAATGAAAATGAACGGGTTGTTGAACACTTCCAGCGCTCTATTTCCGTTGGGAAAAATGTAAATCATGGTTTTAATGATTTATTAATAACGATTAAAAGTGAGATTGACGATGGCTCTCAATCTAAACGTAAGCCTTTTTATTTTACATTGAACTATGACGGCAAAACATATTCAACTAAATTATTCGAGGAATCATATTTAAAATGGCAGCGTTGAATAAGTCATCAATGGCAAGCTAAGCTAGGAATAACTGCCAGAATAACTGGGGTCAGGGTAAAGTTAAACCCACTTTCTTTAGCTCTGAGAGCATTAAGCGTAGTAGGATTTAAGTTTGTTCTGACCCCAGTTATTCAGTTATTCAGTTATTAAATCGCTATTGGGTCTGCCGGTGGTAATTGCAATTAGCGATGCCGATGGCGGCGAGGTCGAGCGTTGCGGGGTGATTTCCCAAGCGCAGTTACTTGGCTCAGATGGTGGCTTTGCTAAATATGCTTTAACCATAGAGCCCCCGTTTGCCCTGCTGCGCTATCGCCGCACTTCACGCATTTTTCAGGATTTAAGCGTTCCAGACATCATTAAACAGGTGCTGGCCGAGCATCAAGCGATGAACCCCGCGTTTGCAGCCGTGCAAACGCGGGATTTTAAACTCACCGGCACGCACCTACCGCGCTCTTATTGCCTGCAATACCGTGAGTCTGATTTTGATTTCTTAACGCGCCTCATGCACGAGGAAGGCTTGGCTTGGCGCTTTATGCATTTGCCGGGTGATTCGCCGCAGGTGCAGCTGATTGTGTTTGATGACGCCTATGCCCTGCCGGAGGCCGCCGAACCACAGGTGCGCTTTCATCGCGCTGACGCCACT
>NZ_JANXSO010000119.1 GCF_025352645.1 Iodobacter sp.
AGACATCACCGAGTACATCGCTGGCTTTTACAACTGTGTGCGTTTGCACTCGGCCAGGGGCAATTTACCGCCAATGATTTATGAACGAGAAATGGCAGTAAAAACACCGATCGTGGTGTCTGAAAATACTTGACCACTACATTGTACCCACCCTAAGAAGGAAAACCAATGAATATGAAAGCCAATCAACCTTGGGTGAGTATTTGCCAAGTGACAGATATCCCTAAGCTGGGTAGCCGTGTGGTGCAGCGTGATGCGGGCAATGTAGCGGTGTTTCGCTCTGCTGCAGATGTGGTGTTTGCCCTGCTGGATCATTGCCCACATAAGGGCGGGCCTTTGTCGCAGGGGATTGTGCATGGCGAATCGGTGACCTGTCCCTTGCACAGCTGGAATATCGACCTCGCCACAGGTGAGGCCCGCGCTCCCGACGAAGGCTGCGCTAGGCGCTTCCCCATAAAAGTCGTCGAAGGCGAAGTGTTTTTGAGTTTGTAGATTGGTGCTTTTTGCGTGGTATTTAGCTGTGGGAGTTTGATGCCACGCTCTTAGCACAGGGCTTAAAAATCCCCTTGAAGCACGCCGAAGCGAGGAATAAGCGGCTTGGGGTTTCGGCAAAGGGGTAGCGAGGCAGCGAGCGAGAAGCCTTTACCGCCGAGGCGATTATCCGCAGTGAGGGGCTTTCGTGCTGGTCGGGGCGGCCTTCTTTGGCTTCGTTTCTTGGCCGCGCAAGAAAGGAAGGTCCAGCGGGACGCCCGCACCTAAATCAATGTGCCGAAGGCACTAAAAAGGTCTTTTTGTTTAGCTCATATTGGGTAGGCCTCACCAATATACATTTTTGAATGATGGCGGGTTTCACCCGCCCTACAAATAGAGAACCACCATGACCACCATAACCCGTTCTACCTGTTGCTACTGCGGTGTGGGCTGCGGGGTGTTGATCGAGAGTGAGGGCGAGCAGATTGTTGGGGTGAGCGGTGATCCGGCTCATCCGGCCAATTGGGGCCGCCTGTGTACTAAGGGTTTGTCTTTGGCCAAAAGCGTGCAAAGCGCCACTGGGAGGGCCATGTATCCGGAGCTGCGCACCAGCCACTCAGAGGCTCGGCAGCGGGTTGACTGGGACACGGCGCTGGATGCGGTGGCGGATCGGTTTGCGGGGATTATTGAAGAGCACGGGCCGGATTCGGTGGCGTTTTATGTTTCTGGCCAGCTGCTGACCGAAGATTACTATGTGTTTAATAAGCTGGCTAAGGGCCTGATTGGCACGAACAATATCGATACCAATTCGCGGCTCTGTATGTCGAGCGCGGTCACGGCTTACAAAATGGCCTTGGGTGCGGACGGCCCGCCAACTTGTTATGAAGACTTGGAATTAGCGCAAACGCTGCTGTTTGCTGGCAGCAATATGGCCTATGCCCATCCGGTGTTGTTTCGCCGCTTAGAGGCGGCCAAGGCGGCTAATCCTGATATCAAATGGATCGTGATCGACCCGCGCCGCACCGATACTGCCGCGATGGCTGATTTGCATTTGCAGATTCAGCCAGGCACCGATGTGGCGCTGTTTCACGGCATGTTGCACCATATTTTGTGGGAAGGCTTGGCGGACGCCGCCTTTATTGAGGCGCATACCAGCGGCTTTGCCGAGCTAAAAGCGCGGGTGCGGCAGTACACGCCCAAAATGGTTGCCGAGCTATGCGGCGTGCTGGAGGCCGATTTACTGCAAGCGGCAGAATGGTTTGGCCGCTCGCCAGCGGCATTGTCTTTGTATTGTATGGGGCTGAATCAATCCAGCCATGGCACAGATAAAAACTTGGCGCTGATTAATCTGCATCTGGCAACGGGGCAAATTGGCAAGCCCGGCAGCGGGCCGTTTTCGCTGACCGGCCAGCACAATGCCATGGGTGGGCGCGAAGTGGGCGGCATGGCCACCATGCTGGCCGCGCACCGTGATATTGCCAACCCACAGCACCGTGCCGAAGTGGCGCAATTTTGGGGAGTGGACGCCGTATCGGGCAAGCCGGGCCTGCCCGCCGTGGCGATGTTTGATGCGATTAAAGCGGGGCAGATCAAGGCTGTGTGGATTGTCTGCACCAATCCCGCGCATTCCCTGCCAGATTTACCCAATGTGCGTCAGGCGCTAGAAATGGCCGAGTTTGTAGTGGTGCAAGATGCCTTTGCCCACACCGACACCACCGCCTTTGCCGATGTGCTGCTGCCAGCCAGCAGCTGGGGCGAAAAAGAAGGCACGGTGACTAACTCCGAGCGGCGCATCTCCCGCGTTCGGGCTGCGGTGCAGCCACTTGGCGAGGCCAAATCAGATAGCTGGATTGCCCTGCAAGTGGCGCAAAGAATGGGCGCGCGCTTAAAACCAGCGCATCCCGGCCTGTTCTTTTTTGACAGCCCCGAAGCCATTTTTAACGAGCACCGCGCGCTAACGGTAGGCCGCGATCTGGATATTGGCGGCCTAAGCTATGCGTTGCTAGAAGCCGCCCCACAGCAATGGCCTTACCCTCAGGGCGCAAGCACTGGGCAGGCGCGGCGCTATCAAAACGGCGTGTTTGCTACCGACTCTGGTCGAGCCAAATTTACGGCGGTGGATTATCTGCCGGTGGCCGAGCCGACCAATTCACGCTTTCCTTTTCATTTGCTCACTGGCCGTTTGCGCGATCAATGGCACGGCATGAGCCGCACTGGCCGCCTGCCGCAGCTCTTTGCGCATAGTCCCGAGCCAAGTTTAGAAATGAACCCAGTGGATGCCGAGCGGCGCAATCTAAAAGTGGGCGATTTACTCCGCGTGAGTAGCAAGCGCGGCAGCCTGATTTTGCCATTGGCGCTCTCTGCTGATCTGGTCTCTGGCTGCGTTTTTACCGCCATGCACTGGAGCGGGCAGTTTTTAAATAGCAGCGGCAGCAATGAAATCGCTAGCAGCGCCACCGACGATAAATCGTTTCAGCCCGAGCTAAAACACGCCGCCGTGCGCATCGAAAAAGTCGAGCTGCCATGGGCATTATTAGCCGCCCGCAAAGGCGATGTATTAGCGCTGCACGCCGCCGTACAGCCACTTTTAAAATCCTGTAGCTACGCCAGCATCAGCCTGCAAGGCCGCGACGAGCCGGTTTTAGTGTTACGCGCCGCCGCCAAAATGCTACCCGAAGGCCTCTTAGAAAAGCTCTTTGCCGCGCTCGATCTCTACCCCAATCACGACGTACTCGAATACCACGACGCCCGCCGCGGCCTGCTTAAACGCGTCGGCTGGCAAGACGATCAACTCACCGGCTTTGTACTGGCGGGAGACACCCAAGGCGGCGAAGCGCTCTTGGAGCAGTTGATCGCAGGCAACCCATGGCAAGGCCCGCGCCTCAACGCTTTCTCGCCTAAAAAACTCGGCAACACCCCACGCGACCCGGTGATCTGCAACTGCATCAACGTGCGCGAATCCGCCATCCGCGCGACCATCGCACTGGGGGCCGATGTTGCAGGCTTGAAAGCCAAACTAGGCTGCGGCAGCGTCTGCGGCTCCTGCGTACCGGAGTTAAGTAGGATGTGTAATCAGGCAATTAAGGCTTGATGGTTGATGTTGGCAGGGCGTTAAACCTTGAACCACAGAGAACACCGAGGACACAGAGTTTCACAGAGAAAAACAGAATTTAAACGTAGCTTGGGTTAGCAGCTTTATCGCGTAACCCAACATGCTTTAACACCTAAGCAGGCAGTCATAATAGGCACGGTTTTTATAGGGTGTACAACGACGAAGTCGTTGCGCACCGGAAGGCGGTGCGCAAGAAAAACGACTTGCACACCCTATGAGCTTGTTGGGAGATAGTTAAATCTTGAACCACAGAGAACACCGAGAACACAGAGTTTCACAGAGAAAAACAGATTTTTAGTTAAGTCGTGTTTTGAAAGAAAGCCTTTTCAAGGCCAACCAATATCAATGGTTATATCGCTGCTCATAGCACGGGGCTTAAATCTCCCCTTGAAGCACGCCGAAGCGAGGAACAAGCGGGCGGGGTTTCGGTGAGGACTGTTTGAGCGAAGCGAGTTCCGCAGCCGCCGCTCGATTGTCCGCAGATGAGGGGCCTTCGTGCTGGTCGGGGTCGCCTTCTTTGCTTACTTTCTTGGCGAAGCAAGAAAGTGAGTCCCAGCGGGGACACCGCACCAAAACACTTGTGCCGAAGGCACTAAAACTAATCAAACCCACTGGAAAACCAACCATGAAACAAGGCAAAGTGATTTTATTAGGGGCGGGGCCGGGGGATTTGGACTTGCTTACCATCAAAGCCATGAAAGCGCTGATGCTGGCCGATGTGGTGCTGCTCGATGATTTAGCCAATCCAGAAATCGCCAGCCTTGCCCCGCAAGCACAGCTGATTCGGGTAGGGAAACGAGGCGGCTGTAAATCAACACCACAGGATTTTATCCAAAGGCTGATGCGCCGCTACGCTTTACAAGGCAAGGTCGTAGTCAGGGTAAAAGGTGGAGAAGTGCTGCTGTTTGGCCGCGCTGGGGAAGAGATCAGCTTTCTGCAAGCCGCAGGTGTAAGTGTTGAAATTATCAACGGCATCAGCTCTGGCCTTGCCGCTGCGGCATCGCTCGGCATTTCGCTCACCCACCGCGAACACTGCCAGGGCGTCACCTTTGTCACCGCCCACGCACAAGACCATAGCGAGCCAAACTGGCAAGCACTCGCCCAAACCGGCACCACGCTAGTGATCTATATGGGAATGAGCCGCATCGCCCAAGTCACCGCCGGCCTACTCAAAACCCTAAGCCCCAACACCCCCGCCGCCGTAGTCCAATGGGCCAGCACCCCCGCCGAACGCCGCTTAATCAGTAATCTGGGGAATTTGGCGGTAGATGCACAGGCTGCTCAGATGGGGAGTCCGGCGATTATTTTAGTGGGAGAGGCGATTTGGGAGGCGAGGGAGAGGGTTTTGGAAGAGGCTCTGGTTGCCTGACTATTAAAAATCATTGATCGCGGCCAAGCCGCGGCTGACCACATCCATACATTGTTTTTCATCCAGAATATTTTCAATTCCACCTTGCTTATCAAAGCATTTGCAGTTGGTTTTTTTAGCGTTCGTCGCGCAGCCGCTGATACTGGCTAAGCGCTGCTTACGCTTATTATCTGCGGCGTATTCTTTGGCTCTTCGCTCGCTATTTTTTTGAATTTGCTCAAGTGCTTTGCTGGTGCTTTGCACCGCGCCATCCGTGATGCCTCGGCTGATTTCACGCGAGGTATTTTCTACTACACCTGCGTGGGTGTTCAGCGTTATTAGCATTAGGCAACCAAGTAATAATCGTCGCATATCTTGCCTGTTGAGTTTGGTTTTGGTGGCTATTATTGCCACAATGTATGATTGTTATCTTACTGGTTATTTTCATTATTTGTTAGTACGGTAGGGCGAGTTGGTTAGTTTCTGTTGGTTGTAAGTAGATTAAAATTGCAAAAGACAAGGACTGACCCCAATACTCCTACCCAAGTAATACCCCTTACCGCTTATTGTTAAACCAGTAAGCGAAGATTAAGATTGCCGTACTAATCTTGACTCTTCACAGGCATAGGCGTGAAAAAAGTAATACGTATAGGTGATGATACTAGCCACGGTGGTGTAGTGGTCAGTGGAGCCGCGCACCGTAATATGTTTGGTAAGGCCGTAGCGCGGGTCGGGGATATGGTTAGTTGCCCTATTCCTGGACACGGCTCTTGCCCAATTATTGAGGGTGACCCTTCGTGGAATATTGACGGCAAGGCCGTTGCGTTAGAGGGGCATAAGACAGCCTGTGGAGCCGTTCTATTTTCCTCCATGCCAGAGGTAGATCGTTCGTATGAAGGCAGCGGTGTGGCGTCTACAGGTGGAAGTCAAAGCGCACAGTCACTATTGAAAAGTGTCGCGGGCAATAGTGCTGCAAAAACAATTAAAGATACATACGACCAGCATTTTGTACTACGTGACCATGAAACCGACACTTTGTTTAAAAATCAAAAATATCGAATTACGACCTCGCTGGGCATTTTTGAGGGTGTAACAGATGAAAGTGGATTGACAGGTAAAGTTGGTACTGCCTCAAAAAGCGAAGAGATAACCGTAGAGATTTTTGGAGCTTAATTAATGGGAAAGCTTAAAAGTATTCCAGTAGATATAAAAAAAGACCCAGAGAGTCGCACTGTTTGCTACTCGTACAAAGCTGAATCCACACCAACAAAAGATGGTGAACCTGTAATACTAATGTGTGGCTGCACTTGCCCTATACCAAAGGACAATTACCCATTCAAGCCACCAGTATTTGAATACCTACAAAGCATTCAAAAATGGATTAAGCACTATTCATCATTTTATAATGTACCCCCAGTTGCTGTGGCAGGTTCAATTGCTGATGAATACAACACTAGATTTATGGAGGATTACTCTGCATTAAAAAATACAATTGACTTTGGACAAGACAACACCACACCAAATCCTGCTGTTAATGATGAAAAATGGAGCCAGAAGATAGAAGATGGCTATCAAAAATTGAAACAAAAAGACCCCAATAATGAATCACGGGGCTGGGATGATAGATTACTTAATATCTCTGCTGGTGATTATGGCAAGGCTAATATTTCATTACGAACGGCAATTGATTTGTTTGAAGAACATCGTAAAACATTCGCAGTAAACAGACAAAATATGTCACGAGGTGATTTACTAAAATATCTAGTTACAGATGAAGGAACAGCACAATTCACTGCATTAGCAATATTAGACGCTCAAAACTCAATGTTTGGCGTTCTCTCCTCATTACCGCCTAGAAAACAAGAGTCAGTTCTTGTTACTTACTTTAAACAAGGCCCTAAATATTTTAGAAGATATCAAGAAGTAGTAAAAAATAATGCAACCAACAAAATAAATCCTGGCGAAGGCTGTAGGACTTGTTATCAACGGGTACAAATTGGTCAAGCAATCGGAGTTAAAGTGCCATATTTGGAGCCTCAATGAAGCCACCATTCCATCAAGGAAAGATATTAAGCATATTAATATTCGTACTATTAGTCTTAATGTTCTTAATTGTCTATGTAGCCTCAACATCTTTAAATTCCGGGCCAAGCTCCCCAGCGTGGCAAGGGCTTATCTATGCATTTCTCTTACCGAGCCTAGCGCCATATATACCACTAGTCGTTAATGTTGGATTAGGGCGCAGTAGAAAAGAGCAATTTATGGGGCTTCTAGCTACAAGCATTGGGTATGGAATTTATTTACCATATGTATTAAGCCATTTAACCTTTACAAATAATGACCCGTGGCTATGGATGGTGACTGTAATCGTTGTCTCGTTATTAATATCAATAGCAACAACAATATGCATTAAAAAATTAACCAGCCCTTTTAAAGATAGCAGCCGTTAACTCTATGACGAAGGTAAACTATGAGCCTGTCTAATAGTTCACCACACCCAGCGATAAACTCCCCCCGCGCGTGTCATATTTTATCGTGGATTAGCATGGCAACGGGGTGTTTATTGGCACCACTAACCATCTGGTATATATTTTATTTATTAGGTGCGGAAATGACTAAGGGTTCTGTATACACGGGGCCGGTCGGCGCAACGAATGCCGTTTATTTCTTATGCGGATTAACCCTTAGCCTTATATCTACTTTTTCCGCTTATCTTGTGTACATGCTGGCAAGCAAGGGTTCTCAAGAGCGCGCTAGGACTTGGAGAGTTTGGCTGGGCTCTCATACCATATTTATAATGGCCTCGATTGCAGGGGGAATGATTATTAATTGTCGCATGGCATAAGTTACTCAGCACGAAACACACAGCTGCCTTCGGGCGATTTTTTTTACTGGGAAAAACTGGGGCCAGACCACGGTTAATTTTTTAATTTTAAAAAATTAAGACGCTAAAAAGCCACGACATACTGCTCATGGCTTTTTAATTGGGTATTGGCTTAGCCCTGTAGGGCGAGTTAGGTTTATCAACCCGCGCTGAGCGATGCTGAAAACCACAAATCACCTCCTCATTGCCACTTAGCTTGCCCTGCCTGAATCGCGGGTTACGCCTGCGGCTAAGCCACCCTACAACTTTTTTGTATAGACATTTTTTAATGTATTTGTAATAAAAAATAGAATATTTGATACATTAAACTGACAAATTTCTGGCATTCACGTCAATATTTGAGTGTAGTATAACGGCATAAATCTGGCTGCACCCTGTGGGTGTTTATCTTTGCTGTCACTTGGAAAAAGCGATGAATATCGTAGAGAAGCAAGTTGTGATTGCCGCTGCACCTGAAACGATTTTTGGTATTTACCAAGATGTTGAGAATTGGAAGGGGTGGGACCCGGATACGAAGGCCTCTTCATTAAAAAAGGGCTTAACGCTTGGCTCTAAAGGCAGTTTGACGCCTACCAAGGGCAATACCGTGCCTATGGAAGTGACGGCTATTCAACTTAACCGTAACTTTACGGTAAGCAGCAAGACCTTCTTGTATCGAATGGATTTTGATCATGAGCTGGAGGCTGTGGAGGGCGGTACTCGAGTGGTGCATCGAGTGACGTTTGCTGGGCTGCTGAAACCACTCTTAATCAGAATGCTTGCCCCGCTGGTGGATAAGGGCCTGCCTGTTACCCTGCAAAGACTTAAAGCACAGGCAGAAGGCGTTCAGGCTGCGAACGTTTAGTTGAGCATTAGAAATACTATAAGTGCTGGTAATTAAAAAAGGCGACGCTGGCTCAATATTTAATTGAGCGAACATCGCCTTTTTAAATAGTTCAATTAACCATTTTCTGCAGTTTGGGTTTTATCTTTAGCAGACCAAACGCGGTAGCGTAATTCAACGCCTTCAGGCACATAAACGACCATAGGTAATTTATAGTTATAGCGGTGTAGTTCTTCTGAATAGACGCTAACAAAAGCTTGTTTTTTAGGCGCATTAGGATCGCATGCCATCATTGTACTGATGCCCGGTTGAATTTGTGGCAGTACCCAATAATCATATCCCCAGCCCTGAGCGGTTTCTTTTTTTAATTGCCCGCCTAAATTTCTGGTATTGCAATCCACTTCCATCATCTTGCCCGGCAATAATTGCACCCGGTAAAACTCCGGATTTTTTACTTTCGGCAGCTGAATCACTTTGCGAACAAAGCCTGCTTCTGGCGCAGGAAAGGCTTGCATTGGATCTGGGCTTGCAGCAAAGGTACTGGCGCAGGTAAGTGCAGTAAGGATGGCAAGTTTAATTTTCATTTAATCTTCCTTAAAATTTGATTGATGCAATCTTTATGGCAAGAGCCGCCGCTTATTGATAAGGCATCATATGGATGATCTGCTTTGAAGAGTAGCAACTATTTACAAAAAGTTAATGATATTTATCACAATTTTTTATGCAAATAAAACGGCATATATATTTGTGAGGTCTGCAATTTTAATAAATGGTTAATTTTTTTTATGTAATCTAATTAATATTATTTGATAAGTTTAATAGCTATTTCTTTTTGCACACATTCTTTGCGTGATCCACCTGCTGTATCCACTTTAAAACCGCAGGCTTTGGCAATGATATAGCCCTTGGCTTCTGGGTTATTGCTTAAAAATGAGTTAACCGAGGTGGGTACGCCAGATAGCGAGATGTTGTCTTTGTCGGCCTCCCATTTCAGGGTTGCTCGGGCGTTTTTTTCTGGGTTTAGCGTAAAAAACAAATCGGTATCATCGCTGCTGACCAGCGCATCTTTA
>NZ_JANXSO010000126.1 GCF_025352645.1 Iodobacter sp.
ATCATGCGTTTTTCGTAGGGTGCAAAACGCCGTAGGCGTTACGCACCAAAGGCTGGTGCGCAAGAAAGGTACTTGCACACCCTACGAAAATCACCTGTTTTTTCCTTTAAAAATGCGTGATAACTTATGTCGAACTACTTAACGTTCTCTTTTATTTAAAATCGAATAATCAATCATTTAAATGCTGTAATTTATTTCAAGCCCACTTGCTGCTGTAAAAAAGGTTGGCGCTCTGTCTCTGACCATAAACCAGCTTGATCCGCCGCTAATTGAGCCGTCACCAATTTTTTCATCATATTTTCCTGTGAATCTAAACCCAATAACTCTGGATACAGCATATCATTCTGCCGCCAAAGCTCTGCCTGATGCCACGCTGAAAGCAGATCCACCTGCTTTTGCTCCAGCACCATTCCAGGATGCGGCCACACTAGGCTATTTTCTGCATAAAACGGCATGCTATTGTCGAAATACTGAGCATTGCTATCTCTATCTTGCCAATACCAAAATGGTGCCGCACTTAAAAGAAAAGCTTGCGCTTCTGAATTAAGCGCATCTGCAATCACTGCAAACAAACGAGAATCTGAAAATCGTAGAATGCCATTCTGACGCGCATCATCCCACTCCACCAAGGTGCATCGCTGTATATGCTCCGCAATAGATTCAAACGCCAAGCCGCCCAATAAAAATACCGGTTTTGTTTTATTGAAAAGAGTGATTAATGCTTTATTAAGTAATGCCCCTGATGAAGCTAAAGGAAAACGCAACAATCTTGGGCCAATTTCTGCCGAATCAGCATGCTGAGTTCCAGCAAGCACCATAAAATCATTGCTTGCATGATACTGGCGTTTTATTTTTTGTATTTCTCTCTCAGAAAAAAGAGCTTGCTCAAAAAGAACATCAAAATACGCATAGCGATGATTTTCTGCTTGAAGTAAATCTGCCCATTGCGTTGGTGTGGCAGCAGTTAGTATTTGCTCGGCTTTTATCATTTTGCGGTGACCAATGGATTACCTTGTTTAATGGCCGAAGCCAAACATTCTTTACAAACCGAATTAGGAAACTGCGGCAAAGGCGGGTTCATTTGCGCTGGCCCGCTCACATCATGAGTCGCGCCTTTTATCGTGACCGTACCTGGGCAATGAATCTCGATATCGCCGCCCTTTAGCCGGATATAGCCGCCCCCAGCGGTGACCAGAATTTCGTCTTTGGCAACGACGTGGATGCTTTCCTTACAGGCGGTGATTTTTAAATCTTTATCGCCGGTAATTTCAATATCGTCACTTTGCGCTTGCAGCTGGATTTTACCTTTGGCGGCGATCAGTTTTAGCGCAACTTTATCTTTCACCCCCGCAACAAACAGGCTGATGTGTGATCCCACGTTATGAATCCAGCGACGGCCGGAGGTTTGATTGCTGTCGCGCTGGGCGACCAGATCAAGGTTGGTACCGGCAGCAATCGTCTGGCTTTGCGGGCTGGTGATGGCTACGCCGTCTTCCCCGTGCAGTAGGATGATTTTTTGCTGGCCTGCTTGATCTTTGGATTTGCTTTTGCCGTCTTTATCGGTGTTGCTGCCCGCTTCAAAGCTTTTGCTAGCGTGCACATGGTGGTGCAGATGGCCGGTAGCGGCTTTGCTGCCTGCGCTGTTGTCTGGTTTAACCGTTTGATCGTCTTCGCCGGTTTCGATGGTATCGGCAAGTTGATTGGTGGCCGTTTCGCCTAGGCTTTGGGCCAACGCTAAGGCCGATTCTAGCTGGCTTTGCGCGGTGCTGTGATCGAGTTGCTTGCCGCTAGCGCCGCTTTTAACTTCGGTGCTGATCAGCAGGCCATTGGCGCGAATTGCACCTTGCATATCACTGCGCAGCTCGAAACCTTCGCCGCGTGGCTCACCTTTTCCGTCGCTGCGGGGGTGGATCAGATAGCCAAGGTTGAGCTGGGTTTTGCCGTGCTCGCTGGATAATTTGGTGCGGACTTCGCTTTTTGTATCGTCAAACAGCAGCTCGCCGTATTGACCACCTTCATGCTCTTTGGTTTTGATACCGGATAATGTTTTGTTAGCAGGTAGAGCACCTGCGCCGCTGAATGCCGGCACAGGGTGGCTGCCGTTATAGACCACGCCAGTGATAATCGGGCGGTCAATATCGCCTTCGATAAAGCTCACCGTTACTTCTTGGCCGATGCGCGGGATAAATTGATGCCCAAAGCCTGCACCCGCCGATGGATAGGCGACGCGTATCCAGCAGGAGGATTTATCGTCTAGGTTTGCACCAAACTCAGGATGTTCTGCGGGGCGTTGCCAGTGGAACTGCACCTTAATTCGGCCTTGCTCGTCGGTATGCACTTCTGATCCGGCAGGGCCGACCACGGTGGCGGTTTGCAGGCCTCGGCTTTTGGGCCTGCTGTGCTCTGCATGGGCAAAATCGGGGATTATCGGCTGGCCGCGTCTTTGGGCGGTGAAATCGGCTTGATAGGGTTTGGCGGCAGTAGCGGCTAGCAGGCTGGGGGCAACTAGGCCTAGTTGCTGTGTTAAATCTGCTGGCAAATTATTATTGGCGGTGAATTTTAGTTCGGTCACGGCAAATTCGCGCTGCTCGGCAGCATCCCATTCGTGGGCGGGATGCTCTTCTAGCCGAAACCACTGCCCAGCTTGCAAGCTGCGCAATGCCCCAGAGCCAGCGAAGGACTTCTTTCGCCCGTCATGCGCTTGCTGGCGCAATTGTGCGTAGTGGCTTAAGCCCTCTGCATCACTGGCGTAATACAGTGCTTGTGGATCGTAATCTTCAAGGCTGGCTTGCAGCTGTTGCCCGCCATCGCCTTGGTCAATATGACTTTCATCAAAACTTTGGTTAGTTGTGGTGGCTTTGTAATCAAAGCTAGCCAAAGATACCGAGCTGCTGCCCACTTGCCGCTGAGTTGTCCATTCGGTAAGAGAATCTGACTCCTCCGTAGCGTCTTCCCTATGAAAGCGAACTTGCATTTCCTGCGCTTCTGGAAGCGCAAAGGCATCATCAAAGATCACCAGTTGTACTTGCGGGCTATCTCCAGCCAGATGCTCAAATCGCCACGAAAGCCCTTCCTCCGCCAATAAGCGGGTCATAAAATCGAAATCTGATTCTCGGTATTGTAAACAGTAAGATCGAGGCGCGTGCGTGCCAGAGAGTTTGAAATCTAGCGTTTGCACGGCGGCAAACACGGGGTTTTTGGTTTGATGCTCGGCTAAAACTTGTTTGATAATGTCGGAAACAGATAAATCCTGAAAAACACGTGAAGTGCGGCGGTAGCGGAGTAAGGCAAACGGGGATTCTACCGTCAGCGCATATTTAGCAAAGCCCCCATCAGAGCCAAGCAATTGTGCTTGGGAGATAACCCCGCAGCGCTCAATCTCTGCGCCATTGGCATCAGCCACAGATAAAACAATGGGTAAGCCAAGTAAGGATTTAAGCTCTAGAGCGCCATCGGGTGACAGGCAATCTATTTGGTAGCAGTAAGCTTGGTTAATCCCTTCGTGCCCCTCCACTCGCTGTGGCAGCAGCTGCTCTCCCCATACCCCCCCATCGCCAAGTTGCAGGGAAATAAGCCGTTGATTTTGTGAGAAAGCAGCGGCAAAGGAGGCGAGCAAATCTGTAGCGCTCATACGGGGTAATCCACTACTAAACTAAAATGCAACATTACATCAAACTTTACAATATCGCACTACATCATTATTCTCAGGGCATATCACTGCAAGGTAAACTACCTATAGGCCATTTGACTAATCAGCATTGCATTGCTGCACTCAAAATAACTGGCCCAGCACTTCTAGCCCGAACACACACATCGTCAGTGCGTCTTTCTATTTGGGCATGCATCGCACACCTTCGTACACTCTATTTTGTCTAACGATTGGCTCAAGGCACAGACCGAGCGGCGGCAAGCTACAAAGCGTACGTTCTCTTCATGCGCTAAATCGCGATAAGCGCGCATCACATTGTGGCTTAGAAAATCAGTAAATAAGATTAATAGATCTGCGCCTTTTAAGCTGGCAGGCTTGCGCTGGTGCGCTGCATTACGCCCTGAAACATGCTTATGCACCTTAATACCGTAGCTGGATAAAAGATCAGGAATATTGCCCAGTACATCTGCGCCAACCAAATATGCATTCATGCTATTGCCTCGATAGAGTGGATGAATTGATTCTCCTATAAATGATAATGATTATCAATAGCATTTTTATTACAAGCCACATGTAAGCTTTAACTGCCAGCCGTGCAATAAGCAGCCCAATCACCCACAAAAAATAGATCCAAGATAAAAAAATGCAATAAATCATCTAAATACACGGTGTTTTTTTCATACATTCATTTGAAAATAAGCCTACAGCGGCCGCTAAAATCAAGTTACATCGTGCTATTTTCACCCCAGTAATAAGGTAAACACATTATAAAAATAGATGCTCTATGGGGTGGATTCACACGAAATACAACACCTTCAAAGTAATTGAACACTTCACACGGCAAATTAATGTTGCACTGCGATAAGATCAAACTCGGTCTTATTTGACTCAGGCCAATATTCAAACTGACATAAACCTCCATTGTTTGCCCATTGCACTGATAACCATGAGGAAACAGATATGTTGATTGCCATTCCCGCCGAAGTGCTGCCCGGGGAGTTCCGGGTTGCTGCGACGCCGGAGACAATAAAAAAACTGATTAAAGCAGGGCATACGGTCAGAGTAGAGAGTAAGGCTGGCATCCATGCCGCCATCAGCGACGCCGCCTATACCGAGGCAGGTGCTGAAATAGCCAACAATACGGACGCGCTTTATCAGGGCGCGCAACTTATTTTAAAAGTCCGTGCGCCAGAAGCGCATGAACTGGCCCAGCTTCCTTTGCATGCTGCCCTTGTGGCCCTGTTTGATATTCATCGCTACCCCTACTTAGAAGCCCTCAGTAATAAACAAATCAGTGCTTACGCGCTGGAGCTGGTGCCACGGATTACCCGTGCCCAATCGATGGACGTTTTATCTTCGCAAGCCAATATTGCGGGCTATCGTGCAGTATTACTGGCAACGCAATACTATCCCCGCTTTATGCCGATGTTGATGACCGCTGCAGGGACGGTTAAACCAGCAAGGGTGTTGATTCTGGGTGCGGGCGTGGCTGGCTTACAAGCCATCGCTACCGCCAAGCGGCTCGGCGCAATTGTTGAGGTGTTTGACGTGCGCCCCGCCACGCGTGAGCAGGTAGAGTCCTTGGGCGGCAAGTTTATTGAAGTTGCACTTAGCGATGCTGAAAAAGCTGCGGCAGAAACCGCCGGTGGCTATGCACGTGAGATGTCGGATGATTACAAGCTACGCCAAAGCGCATTAATTGATCAACAAGCCCGCCTTGCCGATATTATTATTAGTACGGCACAAATCCCAGGCAAAGCCGCGCCGGTGTTGATCCCTGAGGCCACGATTAAGGCCATGAAAGCAGGCTCGGTGATAATTGATCTAGCGGTAGATAGCGGCGGCAATTGCCCGCTATCCAAAGCCGGTGAAGTGGTGCATAGCAATAATGGCGTGATTATTGTCGGCCATGGCAATTTAGCTAGCCTGCTGGCTGCCGATGCATCCGCGCTTTATGCGCGCAATATGCTGACTTTCTTAAGCCTACTTCAAGATACCGAGGCTAAATACGCCCCGCATTTTGAGGATGAGATCATTAAAGCCACGCTTGTCTGCCATAAGGGCGATGCCTTGTTTGGCAAAAAAACCGAAGCAGCCCCAAGCCGCGCAGCAACCGTTATATAGGGTAATTTTGTGCCCACACGTGGCAAAGCAGCCTATGCCGCGTGGGCACAAAGACGTACCCACCCTACATAACCTCAAAACATATATGGAGTAAGCAATGTCGCTATCTTTAGCCGCCTCTGCCGTGGCAGAAGTCAGCAGCCATACGCTAAGCACGGATCCCTTTATTGGCAGCCTGACTATTTTTATTCTGGCAATTTTTGTTGGCTATCACGTGGTATGGAATGTCACCCCAGCCCTACACACACCACTGATGGCGGTAACTAACGCTATCAGCGGCATCATTATTGTTGGGGCGATGCTGCAAGTCGTGGATATCAACGCACAAGAAATCAGTATCACCAGCGTCTTAGGTGCCGTGGCTATTTTCCTTGCCAGTATTAATATCTTTGGTGGATTTTTAGTCACACAACGCATGTTGGCGATGTTTAAAAGGAAGGCAAAATAATGCAGAACTTTACTTCCATTCTTTATCTGGTTTCTGCCGTGCTGTTTATCTTATCGCTCAAAGGGCTTTCATCGCCTTTATCTGCCAGACGCGGTAATTTCTTTGGCATGATTGGGATGGCGATTGCCATTGCCACTTCGTTTTTTGTTGCCGATAAACCCGTAGTCTGGCTGATTTTAGCCGCCATGAGCGCAGGCGCTGTGGTTGGCGCTTACAGAGCGCGCACCGTAGCAATGACCTCCATGCCCGAGCTGGTTGCCGCCATGCATTCTTTGGTGGGTTTATCAGCAGTGCTGATTGCCATTGCCGCTATTTTTCATACTGGCGTGACCCACGGCAGTATGCAAAAAACCGAGCTATTTATCGGCGCTTTTATTGGTGCAATCACTTTTAGTGCATCGGTCATTGCCTACGGCAAGCTCTCTGGCAAATTTGGCGCAAGAGCCATTAATTTTAGAGGCCAACACGGTTTAAATTTAGTGCTGGCGCTGGCCATGCTGGGCTTTGGCGCTATTTATGTAGTGAGCGATAGCCAATCTTCTTTCTTGATTATGACGGCGATTGCGCTAGCGCTGGGTGTGCTGCTGATTATCCCCATTGGCGGAGCCGATATGCCGGTGGTGGTGTCTATGCTTAACTCTTACTCGGGCTGGGCAGCGGCGGGGATTGGTTTTACGCTGAATAACCCTGTGCTGATTATTGCTGGCGCTTGCGTTGGCGCATCAGGGGCGATTCTTTCCTACATTATGTGCAAAGCCATGAATCGCTCGATTCTTTCGGTGCTGCTCGGTGGCTTTGGGGCTGCAGTTGCCATTGCAGGCCCTGCTGGCTCGGCGCAAAAAAACTACCGTACGGGCAGTGCCGATGATGCAGCGTTTTTGATGGAAAACGCAGAAAGAGTGATTATTGTGCCGGGCTACGGCCTTGCCGTTTCCCGCGCTCAGCACGCACTGCAAGAGCTAAGCGATCTACTCACCGCCCGCGGCGTGGACGTGCGCTACGCCATTCACCCCGTAGCGGGCCGCATGCCAGGGCATATGAATGTGCTACTGGCTGAAGCCGAAGTACCTTACGATAAAGTGGTGGAGATGGAAGAAATCAATAGCGAATTCTCCACCGCCGACGTAGTACTAATTATTGGTGCCAACGACGTGGTCAACCCTGCCGCCAAAAACGACCCTAGCAGCCCCATTTACGGCATGCCAATTTTAGAAGCCTATAAGGCCAAAACCGTGATGGTGGTTAAACGCTCGATGAGTGCAGGTTATGCGGGGCTAGATAATGATTTGTTCTATATGGATAGAACCATGATGGTATTTGGCGACGCTAAAAAGGTGGTGGAGAAGATGTTGCAGGCGGTGCATTAAAATATGTAGGGTGGGCACGCCTTTGTGCCCACGCAGCATAATCAAGCTAATTACCCCAGCAAAAAAATGGCCCAAAAATCATCTGGGCCATTTTTATTACAACCATCAAACCATCAAACGGTCACTGGTTTATCCAAAATTGGCGCGGGCTGCGCCTCTACTTTGGGCTCTAGCTCATCAGGCAACACATCACGCTCTTCGCCCAGCTCGTTTTCCCACTTACAAACCACCCCTGTCGCCACGGCATTGCCAAGTACATTGGTGGCAGAGCGGCCCATATCTAAGAAATGATCCACGCCTAAAATCAGCAATAGCCCTGCTTCTGGAATATTAAACTGCGATAGCGTAGCGGCAATTACCACTAAAGATGCACGTGGTACGCCCGCCATACCTTTTGATGTCAGCATCAAAATCAGCAGCATCATGATTTTTTGCATCAAGGTCAACTCAATGCCGTAAGCCTGCGCAATAAACAAGGTGGCAAATGTGCAATACATCATCGAGCCATCAAGGTTAAACGAGTAACCAATTGGCAATACAAAGCTGGAAATCTTCTTATTGCAGCCAAACTTCTCTAGCTGCTCTAAGGTTTGCGGATAAGCCGCCTCGCTGCTGGCCGTGGTAAAGGCCAGCAATACCGCCCCACGAATCCGGCGCAGCAAAGAAAACACCCGCGTTCTTAAAAATATAAAACCCAGCAAGGTAATCACACACCACAGCATAAAGATGCTGAGATAAAAGCTCGCCACAAACTTGCCATACACCGCCAGTACGTCAATCCCTTCTTTAGCAATCACCGCCGCCATCGCAGCAAACACGGCAACTGGCGCAAAATTCATAATGTAGGTGGTGATTTTCAGCATGACATGGGCCACCATATCAATCACATCCACCAAAGGGGCAACCCGTTTACCCAGCGCCGCACCTGCCACGCCAAAGAAAATCGAAAACACCACAATCTGTAGAATCTCATTCTTAGCCATCGCATCAAAAATGCTACTTGGGAATGCGTGGTGCAAAAAGTCTTTCAGATTCATCGCGGTTTTAACCACACCGCTGTCTGTACCCACGGCGGGTAATGGCAGATTTAAACCCACACCCGGCTCAAGAATGGTCACCATCACCAAGCCCAATACGAGGGACGTGAGCGACATAAACATAAACCAGCCCATGGTTTTAAGACCAATCCGGCCAATTGCGCCGCTATCCCCCATTCTGGCGATCCCTACCACTAAGGTAGAGAAAACCAGCGGTGCAATAATCATTTTGATTAAACGTAAGAAAATATCGCTGAGTAGCGATATATAAGAAGCAAAAGAAGCCAGCGAAGCAGAGTTATCTGCATATTGGTTCACGGCATAGCCACAGATAATACCCAGCACCATAGCTAGGATAATATATAAAGTTAAATTTTTAGACTGCATTACAATTCTCTGTATTCTTACCAAGCAATTCAGTACGGCAATAGAAAAACACAACCACCAAAAAATGCTAGCGAATAAGCTAGATTTAAAGATAAATAAATGATATCTATTTCGACTTAAAACTTACTTAATATTCTATTTTTAATTAATGAAATATTCTTATTCCAAAAACAATAAGCAAGCCAAACGCGGATATTGCTAAGCGGGGACGCAAGCAATACAGCGGTGAGGCCTCACAAACGCAGCCCGCAATGTATCGTTTTTAAATGAAATTCGAATCATCATGCACTCTTACATCACCCTATTACACCGCAAGTCTTACTTGTTCGCATGTGCATTATTTACATCCAAACGAGCAAAGCCTGCCCCAGAGTCTCCAGAGCAGGCAAGGCGTAAGAAAAAAACAATTAACAAACGCTATTTATAAAGGATAAACCAAGTTTTTCAGCAGCTTAGGCTTACAAGGAGGCTGGTGAAATTATTTTCAAAGCCGACACAATACTGTAATCAACCAAACCTCAAATGATACTTAAAACCCTTAAAGTAAGGAAAAAACTGCCTGTGTAAAGCGATAAAAGTAAGGCTACCAATCAGGCCCAGCGTTAACCAAGGCAGGCTTGGCGTATTCAAGCTACGCGCGTTATCGAGTAAAAACCCTCCGCCGGTATAACCAAACAAGCCGCCCAAAGCCAAGCCCATTCGCCCCATTCCCATATAGCTGGCCCTTGCCTCTGGTTGGGCAAAACGGGCCAATAGCGCTTCTCTAGCTGGCTCGGTAATTAATGTGCCCAAATAAAAGAACGTCAGCACCACAAAGGCCGCCACAATCCCACTCACCAAAGCCATCGCGGTCATGCTGATGCTCATTAAAGCAATCCCCGCCAAAACCCGTGTTTCTAAGCTGAAATAACGCTCGCCTAATCTTGCCAAAGGATAAAGTAAGCACAATGCCAGCATGGCATCCAAGCTATACATCCAGCCCACCGCCTGTGCCGTGCCTGCCAATTGTTTTATCACCACAGGCATCAACAGCATGATTTGCACACAGAGCACGTAATAGCCGCTGAGCGTCAGCACAAACACCAAAAAAGGCTTATCAGCCAGCACCGTACGAATTGCTGCCATTGCCGAAGTCCGTTTTGCGGCTACTTTATAAGCAGGCAAGAAAATAGCGTTGACCAAGGCCGTTAATATAAAGGCCGCGCAGCCGCCCATCGCCACCCAATAAAAATCAAAAATCAGCAACCATGAGCCAATCAAAGCCCCCAACATGGCGGCGGCGCTCTCTTGCATCATGAGCAGCGAATAAAAACGATTACGCTCTGCTGGGCGAGTCAGCTTAATAATTAAAGCGCTACGGGGCGGATCAAATAACATGCCACCTAAGCCAGATAGCACGCAGGAAAAAACCAAAATACTGGGGTGACTGGCCCATGCCATCACGGCAAAACCTGCCGCCCGCAGCAGCATCCCAGCCACAATCAAAGGTTTTGCCCCAAAGCGATCCGCCAAAGAGCCACCAATTAAACCCAACCCCTGCTGCGATAACTGCCGCACACCCAAGGCCAAACCCACAGCGGCGGCAGCCCAGCCTAGTTGGTCTACAAAATGCAGACTGATCAGTGGAAACACCAAAAAGAACCCACACACCACCAGCATATTATCCAACATAATAAAACGCCGCCCCAAGCGCCTTGCCCGCTCTGCCCCTGCCATTTTCTTGCCCCTATGAATGATTAATGCATATTCTGGGCCGATGACAGTTATTATAGAAGTCATTAACTGGCAATATTTAATATAGGTTTTTCTTATGTCTCTTAGCCTTGATGATTTGCAATTACTGCTGGATATCGTGGCCTGTGGCAGTTTTAGCCAAGCAGCGGCTAGGCGGGGCTGGTCACAGCCTCAGGTTAGCCAACGCGTCAGCCTGCTAGAGGCCGATTTAGGCGCACAGTTATTTCAGCGCCATCGCCGAGGAGCCATTGCCACGGCAGCTTGCCTCGCCTTTTTACCTTCAGTCAAAGAAGCCTTAGCCGCGCTAGAAACCGGCCGCCAAACGCTACAAGGCGCACCGGCCCTCCCTAGAATGCAGTTAGCCTGTATGCCCTCTTTAGCCTCGGTGATTTTTGGGCCTATTTTGGTGGCGCTCGCCAAAGCACCACTCGAAATCCGCTGCAATAGCGATCATTCGCCCAATATCATGGAGCAGCTATTAAGCGGCAAAGCCCAGCTTGGCTTTATCTTAAAATGTCCGCCCATGGCCGGCATTCAGATGGAGCGCATTTGGCGCTCCCCTATTGTGGCGGTGGTGCACAAACGCCACCCTCTTGCCCGTTCTGGGGTTTTAAGCTTGGCTGAAATTGCCAACCAGCAACTCGCCCCACAATTTTGGGGAGATGGCTGTGACCAGCTCATCAATCAGCTACGCAGTTATCGCACCGCTAGCGGGCCTATTCACGCCATTCAACCCGCCAGCGCAGCCCGCGAAATGGCCATGGAGCATGGCTTTTTAACCTTTATGCCTGAAGTTGCCGTTAAACGAGATTTGCGCGAAGGGCGGCTAATCAAACTAGAGATCAGCGATTTACCTGTTTGGGAATGGGAAGTCATGATGGCGTGGCGCAGCGGCAAGCGCCGCGACAGCAGCAAGCAGCTCGTAATTGATACCGTGAGGGCGATGGCAGCGGACTGGGCTTAAAAAAGTAAGAATGATTCCCAACAAAAAACACGAAGAAACAAGCTTAAGCGCCCGTGTTTTTTCGTGCTTTTTGTGGATTAACCATTTTTAGCCTAAGCGTGATTACAGATTCACCCGCTCAATCTTATTTAAACTGCGCCCCAAAAAGCGCTCGCCCACACTTTGGAATTTAACCGGCACGTCGGTCACGTAAAAGCGGTATTCCGGCGCCTGGTGGCTTGGGTTGGCCATGCCAGAAGACTGCAATAAATCAGCCGCTTGGTCGGCAATGGATAAGGCCGAATCAACTAGTTTCATTCTCCCCCCCACCACGTCTAAAAGCAGCGGCTTAATCAGCGGATAGTGGGTACAGCCCAGAACCAGTGTGTCGATTTTTTCTACAAAGACCGGTTTTAAGTATTCCTGCGCCGTCAGTTTAGTCACCGGATGATCTAGCCAGCCCTCTTCTACCAGCGGCACAAACAGCGGGCAAGCCTGTGAATACACACGATAGCTCGGTTTAATTTGATGAATGGCACGGGCATAGGCGTTAGAGTTGATGGTGGCTGGCGTGCCAATCACGCCAATTCCTCCCGTCCAACTCACCTCTACAGCACTTTTAGCGCCCGCCTCAATCACGTCCAATACCGGCACATTGGCATTGGCTCGCACCAAATCCGCCGCCACCGCCGCCATGGTATTACAGGCAATGATCAGCATTTTTACCTGCTGATTTTGCAAAAACAGGGCAATTTCTTGAGTAAAGTGGGCAATGGTATCCACCGATTTCACCCCGTAAGGCACACGGGCGGTATCACCAAAATAAATAATATTTTCAAACGGCAGTCTGTCCATCAAGGCGCGCACTACGGTTAAACCGCCAACGCCAGAATCAAACACGCCAATAGGATGGGAAGGAAGAGATGGATTTTGCATGGAATGGTATTTTACGCTGGAGTACCGATCTGGGCGAGCTGGATATTTCGGTAATTCGGGCATATAGCGCATATTTTTAGTGATAAAACCGAAAAACCCTTAAACATAATTTTTTTTGCTTAGCGCATATGGGGGTTCAGCCTCCCTAGGATGCTTTGCTCCCAATGAGAGTGCAGAATTGCGCCAATAAAAAATGGCCCGTTCCATTGAAACGGGCCACCACTTAAACATCAGAACTTAAAAGAATTTAAGCCGTTACGCCTTGATGCATCATTTTTTGCAGTTTCTTGGTCGACAAGAGCAAGAGCGCCGCAGCGGCCATCGCCATCCCTACAAATAGCATGAAGAATTCATAGATGCCGTTAATTTGGTAGCCCATAAAGCTTGGGATAGCTTGGCCCGCTTCTGGATAGAAACCCGCCAAGATACCGGCAAACCAGTTGGCCGCCGCGCTGGCGGTAAACCAAACCGCCATCAAAAGCGATGCAAAGCGGGCTGGAGCGAGCTTATTCACCAAGGACAAACCAATCGGAGAAAGACATAACTCACCCATGGTGTGCAGCCAGTACATCGTCACCAACCACATGATCGATACTTTTACGCCTGGCTCGATATGCTTTACTGCCATCGCAATCACGATATAACCAAAACCTAGGAACAGCAGGCCCCAAGCCATCTTGGTTGGTGAGCTTGGCTCTGCGCCGCGCTTAGAAAGAAAAGTCCATACTGACGCCAATACTGGTGCAAAAATCAGCACAAACACTGGGTTTAAAGACTGAAACCATGAAGTTGGCACGGTAAAGCCCAGCACTTCACGATCAAGCGATTCGGCAGCAAAGAAAGTCAGCGAGACGCCCGCTTGCTCAAATGCAGACCAAAAGAAAATCACGAAAAATGACAATACGCCAATCACGATAATGCGTTCGATATCCACTTGAGTCAGCGGTGTATCGCGGATAGCACGCTCTTCTGCACTGATTTTACCTGGTGCCAAGCCGATCAATTTTCCTGCCGGATCAACCAGATACTTGTCACGAAAGCTAATAAAGATCACTAAGGAAATCAGCATACCCACGCCAGCAGTCAAGAATCCCCAACGAAAATCTGCAGGGTTACCCGTATCGCCCAAAGCGCCACAAATCAGTGGTGCCATAAACGAGCCTAAGTTAATCCCCATATAAAAAATGGTATAGGCAGTGTCTTTACGGCTGTCGTTTGGCTCGTAAAGCTGGCCAACCATGGTTGAGATATTGGGTTTAAAAAAGCCATTTCCCGCAATAATAAAACCTAGGCCACTGTAGAACAGCGGGATCGCAATTTTAGCTTCTTGAAACCAAGTACCTGCAAAAAAGAGCAAAAACTGGCCCAAGGCCATCAATAAACCACCCACAACAATAGAGCGGCGATTGCCCCAGAAACGATCGGCGACGTAGCCGCCAACCAGCGGAGCCAGATACACCAAGCCCGTGTATTGCCCATACAGCGCCGAGGTAAAGTGCTTGTCAAAAGACAATGCAGAAATCATAAACAGCGCTAATAAAGCACGGTTACCGTAGTAAGAAAAGCGCTCCCACATTTCAGTGGCGAATAAAAGGTAGAGGCCTTTAGGGTGGCTAGGCTGATTTGCCATCTGGGCATCCTTTGTAAGTATCAAGTGTTGTATTGCTACTATTAATACCTTACAAACGTAGCGGTGCGTTACTTAAAAATCCCACTTTTACAGAGGTAATTTTCACAACTACGGAACTAACAACGCAAAAATTGAACTAAGGCGACGTAAATAGTATTGTTTTTAAACGTGCAAAATGCCCGCTACACCGCGTAAATACTTACTTTCAGCAGAGATCGATTTTCTATATTAAGCAATTTAGGCCAATGCAGAGTTAAAGCAGCCAGAGCATCGCTCTTTATGCCGTAATCGTGCTTGATTTAGCGCATATATTGGCATTTTATGCTGATGACAATAGCATAAAATATTGTGGATTTAGAATAACGGGGAATGGGAGGTGAAAAAATTGCTAATATCATCAGCTTGCTCAAAGCCAAAACAAGCAATCAATTACTTACGAAATAAGAAATGTATCTAGCTTTACGAAAGCCATCTTGCAACACGCAAAGCGCCGCTCACAAAAAGCATAAATGTAGTAAGCACACGACTGGCCGTACCCTAGTTAAATATCAGGCGTAACCAGCCGTGCCCCCTAGCCGCAGAGTGAGTTTGAAGCAAAGTAAGGCTTTTTAAGCGCTGCAATTAATGGAAATGCCCTTCTGCCGCTTTAGCGCCCACTTCACGCTCTTGCACCATTACCGACACCTCAACCGCGCCTGATTTTTTAAACTGTAATTTCAGCGGAAATTTATCCCCCGCCTTTAAGGGTTGCTTTAGGCCAAACATCATGAGGTGATAGCCCATACCCGGCTTCATCTTAATGGTTTCACCCGCCTTCACTTCCAGCTCATTAATCTGGCGCATTTTCATGACGTCCCCTTCCATGCTCATGGTATGCAGCTCAACCCTCTCGGCACGCTCTGTGCTGGCAGTAAGCAGCACATCGGCTTCGCCTTTATTTTCAAGCCCGATATAGGCCGCGCCAACGTCCTTACCAGGCAGTGTTGGCACCGAAAAAGGATGAACCACTCGAATATCACCCGCCTTGTATTCATGGGCAAACGCCGAAACAGACAAAATGGAAGAAGCGAGTAATACGGCGATTTTTTTCATTTTTAGAATCCCTGATTTAATAAAAGTAGAACATGGTTTTAAAAAGTTGCTGCGAAGCAATAAATCAGTCACGTAGGGCGGGTGCAAGCCAATCCTATCAACTTAAGGGCACTGTTGATCGTTAAACCTTAAGCCGATAACCTTTTTCTTCTACAGAAATTGTGCAGATACTTACGCCCAACATGAAATACTTAACCATCAATACACCCGCACACTCATCTGCCATTGCAACATCGCCAAATGATTAGATTCACCACTACGCTGGGTTTGGTAAAGCTCTAACGCCAGCAAATGCGCGGGATGCGCTTGCCATGCTAGGCGTAGCCCAGTTTGGTACGGCTGCTCATCACTATTGGCGATGCCGTTTTTACTGGCGATTTGCGCAGCGTTAAAACCCACTAACTGATGGCTGATCCCCATCCATTCATGGCGCAGCGCCAGCTTGATGGTTTCGGTGATCTTGATCCCACCCTCAAACGCTAAGCTGTTTAGCTCCCCTTTATAAGCAACGCGACCCAGCGTGCTTTCAAGCTGACCGTCCTGCTGCTGCCAGCTCCACGCTGATTGCAGCCAGTATTGATTCCCCTGCCAGCCAGCCTTTGCGCGCAGCAACGTGGATTTGCCAGCCAAGCAATCTGTGAGCCTACCGCAGCCCACCGCCTGCCCAGCATGACTATGCCCGCTATGCGCGTCAGTGACTAAGGAACGATTTACCTCAGATAAATACGCAGCATGGCCTGCCACAAACCAAGGGCCATCCTGCCATACTAAGCCTGCAGTCCACATCGCACTTTCTGCCCCTGGATAGCCGTGGCCATTAAAAACACCCGCGTGCGCCGTCAGATTACCCATGGTATAGCGCAGAGCTAAGCCATCTTCGTGCCAGTGATCATCAGCTAATACCGTATAAAGCCATAAATCAGGTAGCGCCCATGGGCTTAATCCGGCATCGGCAAACACGGGGGACTGCCGCCCCAAGGCCATCTGAGCCGTTGCTACCTGATAACGAATCACCGCATGATCCAGCACCATGCTCTGCTCGTGTTCGTCGTAAGCAGCCACCAATAGCGTATCCACTTCTGGCGTCCAGCGTTGCCGCCATTCCAAGCCAGAGCCCCCATACCACGCGCCGCGCCGGTCATCCCTGTTGCTACCCAATACGGGCAGGGTGCTGGGCCATGCAGAATCGCCGCTCAGATAACGGATATCAGCCAGCAGATTAATTTGCGTATCACCAGCACTTTGATCATGTGGCCCATCGTGAGCGATGGCGTTATTTGCTGCGGCGAGGATCAGCGAAGCGCTGATCATTAATAAATTTTTCATCAGTGAGTGTCTTTAAAAAGGCGACGATATTGGCTTTGTCTTGCTCGTTTAGCTGAATACGAACAATCAAATCGCTTTTAAACGGATTAAGACGGCCATCCCCGCTATGCGGGCCAGTCTTGATTTCACGCCCACCTGCGGCATAAAAATCCAGGGCTTCTTCCAGCGTAGCGATACTGCCATCGTGCATATAGGGTGCGGTGAGCGCCACATTGCGTAAGCTTGGCGCACGAAACATGCCCATATCACCTGCCACACCGCTCAGCTCAAACAAGCCTCGGTTAGGCTCGGGAAAGCCCCCTTTGCCATCGATATTGTAAAGACCGGTGTTATGAAACAGCGTCTCTGCCGTGTTAGAGCCGGCGTGACGTACCTGATCATTAAAATTAAAGCTGCCGTGGCAGTGAAAGCACTCCGCCTGCTCACCAAAAAACAGATCTTTACCACGCAGCTCGGCAGAAGATAGCGTGGCCCTGCCCTGCAAATACTGATCATATTTAGAAGAAGCAGAAATCAGCCCACGCTGAAAAGTGGCAATGGCTTTAATGATCTGGCTAAAGCCGATCGGCTCACTAGGAAAAACCTCTGCAAAGCGCTGCACAGACTCACGATCAGCCTGAAAACGCGCCAGCACCGTGGCTTTATTCTGGTCATTGATGCCCATTTCCACCGGATGCTCGGCAAACAAGGGCACTTCCATTTGGCGCTCTAGCGTAACCAACGCAGGATTAGCCCAAGTGTAAGTGCTGTGCCAAGCCACATTGGCCAGATTCTGCGCATTACGCGGCGTGTGTTCACCGGTAGAGCCTGTCGCCACAGCGCGGCCATCTGTAAACGCTTTGCCCTGCTCATGACAGGAAGCACAGCTTTGCTGGCCGTTACCAGACAGCCTTACGTCATAAAACAAGGCGCGGCCCAGCTGAAACTTGGCCTCGCTCATCGGGTTATCGGCTGGCACCTTGGGGGTGGGAAAATAAAATGGCAGCTCCCATGACCAACTCGCACTCTGGCGAGCCGGATCATCGGTAGCAGTGCCCGACTGCACGCAGCCGCCGAGCACTAACGCTGCCAGCAGGCAGCGTAAAATCATCTCAATTCAACCTTAAATACTTTAGAGAAACTGCCATCGCCCTTAGCTAGGCCCGCATCCTGCTTGCCTGCTGCGGATTCATTCAGATTAAGATCAAGATTATTAAAGATTTGCCCACATTCAGGATCGGTCGGCCCGCTCATGCACCCCATCGCCCCACCGGCATCTTGGCTAATATCTACCCCTTGCAAGAGGCTGGCTAAATCTAACACCACCCGCTGCTTGGCCACATCAAAGCTGGCAAAGCGCAGTGGCAAAATATTAGGGTTGCTACAGCTAAATAGATTGGCATTCACCGCATCCGCCTTGCAGCCAGTTGCGCCTAAGTGAAAAAACCAATTCACTATTTTGCCATTCACCGCGGGCACATCCGGATTAAGCTCTAGCTGCACAAAGCGACGCCCCGCCTGCCAGCTCCAACCCAGCGCCATATTATTTAATGGCGAAGGTACGGCCATCGTGTCGCTGTGATTCAGAATCACCTCTTTGCCCGCCGCATCTTTGGCGGTATCAGGCACACCCACTTTAAAACTAAGCCCTACATACTGGCCGCCTGGCGCAGTACCCGTCACCTGCTGGTTTAGCTCTGAGCTACCAACGCAATTACCGGTTTTGTTTTCAAAATCCAGCATCGCCACATTCAGGTATTGCGAGGCATTTTGCGTTAGCGCCAGCGGTACTTCCTGCCCTAGGGCATTAATCAGTTTGATATCGTGCACATAAAGACGAGCATCGCGCAGCTTGGCCGGTGTGGCGCGGCTGCCCAACGCTGGCAGTGTGGTATTACATTCCGCCGTTTGCCCTCCGGCTTTCAGTGCAAACTGCACGGCAAGCGCCTGATCAGGTAAAGGGCTAAGCGGCGTGGCCGTGGCGTTATCACCACTAGAATTGCAGGCAGACAAAATAAGACAAGCAAGAATTGCATATAAACGCATGGTTTTCTCCAAACAGCATAAAAAAGCACGCCAGATAAGCTAGGTGCAAAAAGGCTGAACAGATCCATGAATGACGCGCGAGTATTTAAGCAAAAAGACTGAAAAACCTCAGATCTGTAAGCGCAGAGATTGGTGAGAACACAAAACACACAGACAAGCCTTAGATTTTCTCCGTGTGCTCTGTGTTCTCATTTGACTCTGTGTCTACAGAACTTAGCTTTTTAGCAAAACGCGCATATCAAGAATCTGTTAGGAAAAAACAGGAGGGGCGTGGCCAGGGGGAGGGAGGGATAAATTGCGGTGCAGGCGCAATGGTGGCGCTGCTGGCATGCCAAAACTATGCGGCAACATAGCCACCGCCGCTACCATCACCGGTATATCTAAGACCGGAGCCTGAGTCTGATCGGCATGAGCGCAAAGCACGCAGGCAGGAGCAGCCTTCGCTAATAACGATTCAGGCTTACTACCTGGAAGTTGGCTGAGCTGATATTCAACAATCGGCGTCATCGTGCCGCAAAAAACGCTGCTTCTTAAAGCAGACTGCGGCAAAGTCGCGTGCAGCAAGGGCATCAGGACGTGCAGCATGATCGCCAAGAAGGCAATACGTAGGCTGAGCTGATAGCGGCGTGCTGTCATAAACCAGAAAGTGCGGGGAAAGATCAGATTATATTGGCATAGGCCACTGGCATCCAAGCAAAATCAGCAACACACACAAAATAACTAGCTAAGCGTAAAAGCACAGGCTTGATCTAACTCCCCAGCCGTCAGCAAAATGGTGGATAGCCAGAGCAGTTCTGCACTTCTACGCATAAGGGTTAAAAATCCCTTATTTGGCGGGTATTGCTGATTATTTTGCTGCGCTGCACTTACCCGATTTTGCCAGACTGAGCTTAGCAACATCATTTTTGCCTTGCTCTTCAGGTACTTGCTCTACACCAGCACCACCTACAAACACACCCATCTTAATATATTGACGAATGAAGTGATTTTTACCTTCTTCAAGCATCACTTCTAAAGTGTTTGGAGAGAATTCAGATTCGGTATCAATCTTATGGGTTTTTCCGCCTTCAACTTCTGTAAAGAAAAACACATCTGGAGCGCTTTCGCCGACACACTTGCCATCCACCCAAATATCTTTCTTGAGGGCTTTACCAACAAAGCTATTACGATAAACATAAACACCAGCCTTGCCTTGCCTTGGTGCATTAAATTCTTTTGCTTTTGCAGAATCAGCTTTAGAAGCCATATCGACAGATGCACAACCGGAAATGAACAGCGTTGCAGCTAGGGTAATAACGGAAAAAATCTTCATTAATGGTAAACCTATTGAGAATGCTAAATTAAGCAAAAGTTTATATACCCACACGATGCTTTTTTGCCAACAGTTAAGATGGTGGTGAGCACTTAGTGATGATAAGAGCCTCGAAAAACCAATATAAAAACAGAGCCATTATGCAGTTGACCTATAACGATATTTTTTAATCCACATCGCAATACAATGACGAAAAATGGTTTCTCTAACCATATCAACAGTATGGGATAAGTGTTAATTAATCTATTTAGTACATCGTTAATTGCCACAATTAACTTAAAAACCATCAGCTAGTAGCAATACAATTAACAAAAATGCCATAAGCATATATGGAAAATAAAGCAATAACAAGTGAAATTTAATTCATTATCAGGTACGAGTTCCATTCGGTTGAATCGAAGATAAGCCGAGAATAACAAGTTTTGATGCTTGAATTTTAAGTAGGGAACAGAATATCATCCTCGAATTTTTATCGATGATCCGACAGCGTAGCGGAGCTCCGAGAATGACACTGCTGATTTTCCTAATATCCAATCAAAGGTATTTGAAAATTAATTCTAAGTTATTAATATTTCTAGAACTTTTTGTTTATTTTAATAACACTACGTCATAAATATTTAACATAAAACATGTAATTAGCAAAGAATCAATCCCATTTAGAGAACTTCTATCTACTCAGTATTTTTTCTGCCCAAAAGATCCCCGCTACGGTTTTGCCATCGGTTATCGAGCCATCTAGCACGCCTGCAATCAGATCATCTAGGCTCACCGCCAGGCATTCCACAAACTCACCTTCATCCAGCTGAGCCTTGCCTGCAGTTAGGTTTTGCGCCAAGTAAAAATGGATTTCTTCATTGGTGTAGCTAATAATCGGGTGATGAACGCCTAGTTTTTGCCACTCTAGTGCGGTGTAGCCGGTTTCCTCCAGCAGCTCACGCTTGCCACAAGTCAGAGCATCTTCACCAGCATCCAGCTTGCCTGCGGGAAACTCCAAATACACGCGGTGCATAGGGTAGCGATACTGCCGCTCCATCAGCAGCCTGCCATCGGGCAAGATGGGGATAATCATCACCGCACCGGGGTGCAGCACATATTCCCGCGTGGCTTCACTCCCATCAGGCAGGCGCACAATATCGCGATTAATATGTAATAAAGCCCCATCAAATACCCGCTCGCTACTGATTTTTTCTTCAATTAAGTGCTGATCTTTTTGCATTATTTTCCACTATAAAAATATACTTTCAGTATTAAACACGAGGCAGATGACATTAAACCACTGAGCTTATTTCAGCACGAGCATCATCAACCTTGGCCTATAATTTAACACTGCTGCTATGCCATATTTTACGCGCATATTCGCTAATACTGCGATCTGAAGAAAAACGCCCCATCCCGGCCACATTCAGCAACGCTTTTTTATGCCATTCCAATGGTTTTAAATACAGGGCATCGACTTTCCCTTGCACTTTGACATAATCAGCAAAATCTGCCAGCAATTGATAATGGTCCCCCCAATTGACCAATAAATCAAATAACACCCGATACCGCTCCGGCTCATCTGGGCTAAATAATCCCGATGCAATGCTATTTAATACCTCGTGCAAAATCGGGTCAGCCTCATAAATCGCCCGTGGGTTATAGGATTCTTGCCGCAGCCGCTGCACCTCCTCACTATTATTGCCAAAGATAAAGATGTTTTCTGCTCCTACCGCTTGGCCAATTTCAATATTGGCACCATCTAAAGTGCCAATCGTTAATGCCCCATTTAATGCAAATTTCATATTCCCTGTACCCGATGCCTCGGTGCCCGCCGTGGATATTTGCTCAGATAGATCTGCGGCGGGGATAATGATTTCTGCCAAGCTCACGCTATAATTGGGAATAAACACCACTTTAAGCTTATCACCGACCCTAGGGTCATGATTTATCTTTGTTCCGACATCATTAATTAAATGAATTAATAATTTAGCTGTTTTATATGCCGATGCTGCCTTACCTGAAAAAATCACCACCCTGGGTACAATGACGGCATCTGGATTTTTTAAAATATACTGATAACGCGCAACCACATGCAATACATTTAATAACTGGCGCTTATATTCATGGATACGTTTTACTTGCACATCAAATAGTGCATCAGGGGATACCACCCCACCCAAATGCGTAGCAATATAACGAACCAAACGTTCTTTATTTTGCCGTTTAGCCACCATAAAACGATTTATAAAATCTTCATCCTCGGCCCAAGGTTTTAACTCGGCCAATTCATCTAAATTCACTCGCCAAGTTTTGCCAATTTTATCGTCTATCAACGCAGCCAGCGGCCGATTCGCCTGTGCTAACCAGCGCCTAGGGGTAATACCATTAGTTACATTGGTAAAGCGTTCTGGATAAATACGGGCGAAATCGGCAAAGATGGTTGATTTCATCAATTGCGAGTGTAGCGTCGAAACGCCATTAACCTTATGGCTAGCCACTACGGCAATATAGGCCATTCTGATTTTACGCTCACCTGATTCATCCACTAATGAAACACGGCTAATTAAGGCATCATCACCAGCAAAACGCTGTTTCACCTCAGCTAAAAACCGCTCATTAATATCAAAAATTATTTTTAAATGCCGGGGCAATAAATGAGCAAACATCTCTACCGGCCATGTTTCTAGCGCTTCGCTCATCAGGGTGTGATTGGTATAAGAAAAAATCTTTTGCGTGTATCCCCAAGCAGTATCCCAATCCAGATGAAAATCATCCATTAATAAGCGCATTAATTCTGGAACAGCCAATACTGGATGTGTGTCATTTAAGTGAATAGCTGTTTTATCACTTAATTGATTAAAATCTTCGTGGGTGAAGAGATAGCGATGCAAAATATCTTGTAAAGAGGCCGAAACAAAAAAGTATTCTTGCCGCAGCCGCAGTTCTTTACCGTGCAGCGTTGAATCATCAGGATATAAAACGCGGGATACGTTTTCACTATGGTTTTTTTCTTCTACCGCAGCTAAATAATCACCCTGATTAAATTTAGATAAATTAATCCCGCGTGAGGCTTTAGCCGACCAAAGTCTTAAAGTATTTGTGGCCGTGGTTTGATAGCCTGGAATAATATAATCATAAGCCATCGCCAATACATTTTGCGTATCTAGCCAATGCACGGTAGCGCCTTCAGTTTCTATTCGCCCCCCAAATTGCACCACATATTGAATTTCATCACGGGGGAACTCCCATACATTTAAAGCAGATAGCCACGTATCGGGTGCTTCTATTTGCTGGCCATCAATAATGCGTTGTTTAAACATTCCAAAATCATAGCGAATCCCATAAGCAAAGCCAGGCACGCCCATGGTAGCCATTGAATCTAAAAAACAAGCAGCTAAGCGCCCCAAGCCCCCATTACCTAAGGCGGCATCAGGCTCGTAATCTAGAATCTCATTTAGATCCACCCCCATTTCATCTAGCGCGGCTTTAACCGGCTCAAATAATTCTAATGCTAATAAGGCATTAGATAGGGCACGGCCAATTAAAAACTCCATCGATAAATAATAAACCCGCTTTAAATCCTGAGAATACTGCGCCCTTGTGGTGCGCATCCAGCGCTCTACCAATCTATCCCGCACCGCCAGAAAAGTGGCATTCAACCAGTCTTTAGGCTGCGCCACGATAGGATCTTTACCAATAAAAAATACCAGCTTATTCGCAATAGCATGCTTTAAAGCCTCGGTATCATTACCAGGGGAATCATATTCAAAAGATACCGTCATCGGGTGCTCCTTTTTATTACAATTTAAAGCGCTGCGTAGGCCAGTCACAGCAGATAAGCCAGAAAATTAATTAGCAATTAACTAAGCCGTAACTCTCTAGTGCAGCGACTAAATTTTTACTCGTGCTATAGGGCTCCACATGAAAGGTATGCATACCCAAGGCGTGCGCGGGTTGAATATCCCGAATCATGCAATCGCCAATCATTAAGGTCTGCTCGGCGGCCACGCCAAGCTGAGCTAAGGCATATTTAAAAATGCCATACGCAGGTTTAAAGCATCCGCAATCAATAGGCGTAATAACGATCTGAATATGCGCATCTAAACCCATAGCGGTGATTTTTTGTAACTGCTGTTCCCTATCTCCATTGCTAATAATGGCTTTGGGAATATCTTTGCTTAGCACTAAAAAATCGGCCACTTCTGGCAAGACTTGCCATGACGCTTGATAGACTTTTAAATAAGCAGAAATAATGGCATCCGCCGCTGAATCAGCTAATGGCTCTGCTAAAAAAGCCCTTAGCCGCTGGCGACGCATATTTTGAAACGAGATTTCACCCTGCTCGAATTGCAACCAGTATTTTTGCGATAATGTTCGCCATTGATTAAATAGATCTTGTTGATCTTGCGCCGCAAAGCGTGAACTATTTTCAGCAATAAAGGATAAAAAGGCTTGCCGTGAAGCATTTTTTTCATCAATTAAGGTATCGTCTAAATCCAACAAAATAGCCTGCATATTCTTCCAATTTAAATTTATGCCAATTGCTTACGATTATATATTGAGCTGCATAACTTAATTTGAATATGGACATCTCTTGTAGGTTGGCGCTGAGCATGCGAAGCCCAACATTCTTAATCGCATTGTTGGGCATGAGCACTTATATTGGTTTTATCTTTCATACGCATACTTAATTTTTATCCAAGCAACATTTTTTGATATAGCGCCGCATACTGCCCCGCTGCGGCTGCCCAGCCAAAATCAACCTGCATGGCGGTGCGTCTTACTGTTTTCCAATCTTTAGTACGCTGCCACAGAATAAAAGCACGGCGTAGGCCTTGGGATAGCCCTGCAACGCTAAAGTCATCAAACACAAAGCCCGTAGCGCTTTCGTCGGCCAAGTTTTCTAAGCTGCAATCAACAACCGTATCGGCTAGCCCTCCCACTCTGCGTACTAGCGGCAGTACGCCGTATTTTAAGGCATACAGCTGGGTGAGGCCGCATGGCTCAAAACGGCTGGGCACCAGTAAGACATCAGCAGCGGCCATTAAGCGGTGCGAGCACGCTTCGTCATAACCAATTTGCACCGCAATTTGCTCAGGATTTACGGCGGCGGCAGCTTTAAAAGCGTCTTCAAGCTGGGTGTCGCCCCCACCCAGCAGCACAAACTGCCCTCCCCGAGACGTGATTTCATCTAAAGCTGCCAGCACCAGATGCAGGCCTTTTTGTTCGGTGAGGCGGCTCACCACGGCGAATAAAGGCTGATCAGTAACTTGCGCCAGCCCCATGCGCAGCTGCACATCCTGCTTACATTTAGCTTTGCCTTGGGTTTTATCTACGCTGTAATGGGCGGCGATCAAAGGATCAGTATGCGGGTGCCACACTTGCTCATCCACACCATTCAAAATGCCGCTTAAATCAGCAGAACGGGTGCGTAGCAAGCCGTCTAGGCCGCAGCCCTGCTCATCATGGGTAATTTCTTGCGCGTAGCGTGGTGAAACGGTGCTGATTTGATCGCAAAAATACAACCCCGCCTTCATAAAAGAAATCTTGCCGTGAAACTCTAGCCCCTCCACTGAGAAATATTCTGGCGGCAGCGCTAGGCTGGCAAAAGCCGCAAGGGGAAACAAGCCTTGATAGGCAAGATTATGCACGGTAAATACACTTTTAGCTGGCCGGCCCGCCGCCACTAAATACGCCGGAACCAAGCCCGCATGCCAATCGTGCGCATGCACCAGCTCGGCCTGCCAAAAAGGATCTGCGCCACTGGCTAGCTGTGCGGCCACCCAGCCCAATAATGCAAATCGCAGATGATTATCGCTGTAAGGCTGCTGCCCAACATCCAAATAAGGGCTACCTGGCCGATCAAAGCAGTGCGGGGAATCGATCACATAGGCGGCAATACCGGTGGAAGTGTGGCCAAACAAGAGTTTGATTGGCCCTGCCATGCTATTGAGCGTGGCCACTTCGCCCTGAATATCTAAGCCATTCAAAATAGCAGGGAACCCCGGCAAGAGCACACGCACGTCGCACCCCTGCTGCGCCAAAGCCAGCGGCAAAGCCCCAGTGACATCCGCCAAGCCACCGGTTTTTAGCAAAGGAAATAGCTCGGCACAAACGTGTAAAACGCGCATAGATTGCTACCATTGGGTTTGAAAAATTGATCGGCAAAAACACGCCGCAAGATCAAAAAATACGTCATCCACGAAAAACACATCAAGCACGAACAAATAAGATTGGGTATCTCCACCATTTTATTTACATATCGATCAAAATCAATCTCTTATAAAAAACATAACAATGAGTGCAAGCTCAATCAAACCAATCTGTATTCTTGGCTTTTTTCGTGTATTTAGTATTTTTCGTGGGCGAAAACCTTAGCGCGTCACATCCCCTCTGTGGTTCAATATTTGGGTTAAATCATAACTTCGCCAACATTTCTCTGGTCACCAGCACCACGCCGCCTTCTGAGCAGTAAAAGCGGCGCTCGTCTTCGCTGCGGTCTTCGCCGATCACCGTGCCCTCTGGGATTTGGCAGCCGCGATCAATCACGCAGCGGCGCAGGCGGCTAGACCTACCTACCGTGACCGATGGCAAAATCACCGCAGAATCAATGGCGCAAAATGAGTGCAAGCGCACTTTAGAAAATAGCACCGAGTTATTTACAAACGAGCCAGAAACAATGCAGCCGCCCGATACCAATGAATTAAGCGTCATACCGTGGCTGCCATTAATATCTTGCACAAATTTAGCAGGAGAAAGCTGCTCTTGATGTGTCCAAATCGGCCAATCTTTATCGTAAATATCTAAATCAGGCAGCACCGAGGCCAAATCTAAATTGGCCTCCCAATATGCATCCACCGTCCCCACATCACGCCAATAGGGCGGCGCATTCGTATCACTAGAGACGCAAGAGGCTGAAAACGGATGCGCCAATGCACGGCCCTCCGCCACAATGCGCGGAATAATGTCTTTGCCAAAATCATGGCTGGAGGCATCGTCGGCTAAATCTTCGGCCAACATACGGTTAATATAATCAGCGTTAAAAACGTACACGCCCATTGATGCTAGGGCCTTATCATTTTTATTGGGCATAGCGGGCGGATCGAGTGGTTTTTCAATAAAGGCGGTTATTTTTCTATTTTCATCCACCGCCATTACCCCAAAAGCCGAGGCGGCCGTTTTATCGACTTCAATACAGGCAATAGTACACGCCGCATTATTTTCGACGTGATCGAGTAGCATGCGGGAGTAATCCATTTTATAAATATGATCCCCCGCCAATATCACTACATATTGCGCTTTGTAGCTACGGATAATATCTAGGTTTTGAAATACCGCATCGGCGGTACCCCGATACCAATGTTCCTCGTCCACTCTTTGCTGGGCGGGGAGTAAATCGACAAATTCATTCATTTCATTACGCAAAAACGACCAGCCGCGCTGCAAATGCCTGAGCAAGCTATGCGACTTATATTGCGTAATCACACCGATGCGACGAATCCCTGAATTAAGGCAATTTGATAAGGCAAAATCAATAATTCGATATTTACCTCCAAAATGCACCGCAGGCTTAGCACGGTGATTGGTTAAATCCTTTAAACGCGAGCCACGCCCACCCGCTAAAACCAAAGCCACCGCCTGATTAGGTAGTTGCCGTGCCAACACCAGTTTATCAATCGCTTCCATCATATCGCTCCCTGCATCAGATCATATTAAGCAAAGCTGGCGTGTATTTCCGGAAAATAATGAAAGAGCTAGCTATTTAATGCAAAAAAAATAGCGGCTGCCATTCTATGCATCCGCCATTTAAAATAAAAAATATGCAGCTCTATTTAAGCTTTTTATTTTCTACCCATAAAAATATATTTAAACCAACTCACCCTTAAGTCACCACGGTTGGCGCAACCATCCCAGTAAATTCTTCGATCTGAGCCAATTCTCGGGATATTTTAATTAAATCAGCTAAAGCGGCCTGTGTTTCCACGCCATGTTGGGCGATATTTGGCTGATATTTTTCTAGATAAACCCGCAGCGTAGCGCCTACCGTGCCGGTGCCGGATAGGCGATAAATGATTCTATCGCCACTGGCAAAAATAATCCGTACACCCTGCTTAGCGCTATGCGAGCCGTCAACCAGATCATCGTAGGCAAAATCATCGGTCAGTTGAATGTCTTGCCCACCCAGCGCTTGCCCAGCCAACTCTGGCAAACGTGAGCGTAATACGGCCATTAACTGCTCGGCGGCATCACTGGCAATCTCTTCAAAATCGTGGCGGGAATAAATATGCCGGCCAAAGCGCGCCCAATGCGCACTAATGATTTCTTCTACCGATTTACCGGTTACAGCCAGCAAATTCAGCCAAAATAGCACCGCCCAAACGCCATCTTTTTCGCGCACATGATCGGAGCCAGTGCCGTAGCTTTCTTCACCGCAAAGCGTAACCTTGCCCGCATCCAGCAGATTGCCAAAAAACTTCCAGCCGGTTGGGGTTTCATAGCAGGCAATGCCTAGGGCTTTGGCTACCACATCCACCGCTGCAGATGTAGGCATCGATCTGGCCACACCGGCTAGACCCTTGCGATAACCTGGCACCAGCGTGGCATTCGCCGCCAATACCGCCAAGCTATCCGATGGCGTAACCACAAAGTTGCGGCCCAGCACCATATTGCGATCGGCATCGCCATCGCTGGCCGCGCCCAAAGCAGGCGCATCGCTGGCGGCCATGGCGGCAATTAAATCGGTGGCATGGGCAGGATTTGGGTCGGGATGATGGCCACCAAAGTCTTCTAGCGGCACGCCATTCACCACAGTGCCGCGCGGCGCGCCAAGTAGGCCTTCGATAATCTCCACGGCATAAGGGCCGGCCACAGCCGACATGGCATCAAACTGCATGCGATTACCCGCAGCAAACCATGCGCGAATCGCGTCAAAATCAAATAAGTCTTGCATCAGCAGCGCGTAATCGGCCACCGGATCAATCAGCTCAACCACCATACTTTCCAGCGTAAAATGGCCAAGCTGGTCTAAATCTAGATCGCCTATGGCGCTGATCAAATACTGATTAAGGCTGGTGGTGCGCTGGTAAATGGCTTCAGTGATTTTTTCTGCGGCGGGGCCGCCGTTATCGGTATTGTATTTAATGCCAAAATCGCCATCTGGCCCACCAGGGTTATGTGAGGCCGATAAGATTACCCCGCCAGTGGCGGCATATTTGCGAATCACACAGCTGGCAGCGGGGGTAGATAAAATCCCGCCACGGCCAACAATCACTTTGGCCACGCCATTGGCCGCAGCCATTTTTAAAATCAGCTGCACTGCCACCCGATTATAAAAACGCCCGTCACCGCCTAAAACCAGCGTTCCCCCTTTAAGCTCCGGCACCACATCAAAAATAGCCTGCACAAAGTTTTCTAAATAATGCTGCTGCTGAAATACGGTGACTTTCTTGCGTAAGCCCGAAGTACCCGGGCGCTGACCAGCAATAGGCTGGCTTGGGATGATGGTCATTAAGGCTACCTGATGGATGTTTTTTTATGAGTAAAGAGATGGCTACGGTGTTTTATAAAATGGCTGCGCCCGCGTCATATGGCATCTTGCCCACCCTATATGAATTACACATTTTTCAAATCAACTACTTTCTAAAATCGTCACACTTCTTGCTGCCACGCGGCAATCGTGAGGATTGATTTCTGATTCGGCATCCCCCGTGCTGGCAAGTCTCAGGCTCCACATCCCTGCGGGCAAGCGAAAATGCACTTGGTGAGCAGATGCATTAAGCATGATGAGCAAACGCCCCCCCAACTGGACCATCATCGCCCGCCCGCCTGCATCCTGCCAGTCGTGTGAATGCAGCGGTGCGCCAGAGGGATTGAGCCACTCCACATCGGCCCTACCCCATTCATCATGGATGCCCGTCCACCAGCGGCCAGAGATCAGCACCGCACAGGATTTACGAATCGCAATCAGCTCGCCCACGTAATCTGCAAGGCCAGGCTCGGCGGCTTCCCAATTCAGCCAATTAATTTCATTATCTTGGCAATAGGCATTGTTATTGCCCTGCTGAGTATGCCCCAGCTCATCTCCGGCCAAAAACATCGGCGTACCTTGCGCCAGCAAAACGGTTGCTAGCATAGCTTTCATACAGCGTAATCGCAAGATATTAACCCCAGCATCACGGCTAGGCCCTTCTTCGCCGCAATTCCAGCTGAGGTTATGGTTATGCCCATCCCGATTGTGTTCTTTATTCGCCTGATTATGCTTATGATTATACGAAACCATGTCACGCAGATTAAAACCATCGTGTGCACAAATAAAATTCACCACCGAAACCGGCCGCCGCCCCTGCCGATGGAATGAATCGCTGGATGCCGCAAAGCGCTGGGCAAATAGTGCTCGGTGTACGCCATCATGCAGCCAGAATTTACGCATCACATCGCGAAACTGATCCGACCACTCTACCCAGCCATTGGGAAAATGCCCCAGTTGATAGCCACCATTGCCAATATCCCAAGGCTCGGCAATCAGTTTTACACCGGATAATAGTGGGTCTTGCTGAATGGCAATAAAGAACGGCGCTTGGGCGCTAAAATGATGATCAACCCGCCCTAGAATGGGGGCTAAATCAAATCTAAAACCATCCACATGACATTGACTTACCCAATAGCGCAGGCTATCCATCACCATTTGCAATACGCGAGGGTGGCTTAAATTAAGTACATTGCCGCAGCCTGTCCAATTTTCATATTGATCTAATTGGCCGGTTCTTAATACATAGTAATTAGCGTTATCTATGCCACGCCAAGATAAAGTGGGGCCCATATCGCTGGATTCGGCGGTGTGGTTAAATACCACATCGAGTAAGACTTCAATGCCAACACTGTGGAGTGACTTAACCATATCTCTGAATTCAGATAATGGCGTCGTGCCTTCCCGCCCCGACCAATAATGTGTTTCCGGTGCAAAAAATCCTAGGCTGTTATAGCCCCAGTAATTACTTAATCCTTGCCTTAATAAATGTGATTCATCAATAAAGAAATGCACCGGCAATAATTCAATAGCAGTAATGCCTAGCTTTTGTAAATGCGCCAATACCGCAGGATGAGCCAGCCCTGCATAGCTACCCCGAATATCCTCTGGCACATCAGGGTGCAGCATGGTCATGCCGCGCACATGCGCCTCGTAAACCACCGTTTCTACCCAAGGAATACGCGGCGCTTTTTCACTGCCCCAGTCATAAGGCTCGGCAACCACCTTGGCTTTTAGCGCAATCGCCGCATTATCGATTGGGTCTGGCAAACTAGGTTGGTCTTCTTGATAGCCAAAGCTGCGCGAATCATTAGCAAACTCACCCACAATGGCACGGGCGTATGGGTCTAGCAATACTTTATGGGGATTAAAACGGTGGCCCTGCTGCGGTGCGTAAGGCCCATGCACGCGGTAGCCATACACTAGCCCCGTTGGTGCATCCGGCAGATAGCCGTGCCAGATACTGTTGCTGCATTCGCTTAGCTCAAAACGCGCCGCCTCATTAATGCCCGAGGCATCAAACAGGCACAACTCAACACGCGTGGCATGCTCTGAAAACAAAGCAAAATTAACACCATCACCATCAAAGGTTGCCCCCAGCGGATACGGCGTTCCTTCTTCCAGCTTCATAGCGTGTGACCCCTGTTTAATCTTGCAATTTTCTAATTAGCAGCAGAGCTTTATTAAGTAGAACTCAAAATCTTGAACCACAGAGAACACAGAGCAAACGGGGCAACACGACGTTTTTCATCTACATGAAAAAGTTTTATAAACACATAAGTACTGAATCATTCGTTTTCAATACAGCCTAAAATCAGCATCGTCATTCCCGCGCAGGCGGGAATCCAGCTACGCTGCTGGATCCCCGACAAAAACATTCGGGGATGACGCTTGTTGAATCTGTTTAAAAATCATGAAAACTTGTTAAGTAGATAGGCAAAAGTTTTCTTGCATCGTTGTCTTGCCTTGTCGTACTAACTGTACTGCCTGCGGCTTCGACGCCTTGCCATAAAACTTTTGCACAAGTACTTATTCGCTACTTACTCGGCTAAAAAATTAAAGCCTTCTCTGTGAAACTCTGTGCTCTTCGTGTTCTCTGTAGTTCAAGGTATGGCACTCTTAATTAACTATTTATTTTTATTCACCCAGCCACTTTAAATATAGGGTTGCTAATGGCGGAATGGTAATAGATATGGATTGGGGATATTGATGGCTGACAATGGCATCTGTTTGACATTCGCCATTCCCCACATTGCTGCCCTGATAATAAGTTGAATCAGTATTGATGATTTCAATATAGCGCCCCGCCAGCGGAACGCCTGTGCGATATGCGTGGCGCACTTCTGGGGTGAAATTACTGATGACCAATACAAAATCATTTGAGTCCGCTGCATGGCGGGTAAAAACAAACACCGAATTCAGCGCGTCATCGCCAACAATCCACTTAAAGCCACTCGGGCTAGCATCCATTTCATATAAAGCGGGCTGGCTCTGATAGTTATGATTTAAATCGCGCACCAACGCTTGCACCCCGCGATGCCAAGCAGATTCTAATAAATGCCAGTCCAAACTATGCTGATGCGACCATTCCCTTATTTGCGCCCATTCTGAGCCCATAAATAATAATTTTTTGCCAGGATGCGCCCACATAAAGGCGTAATAGGCGCGCAAGCTAGCAAACTGCTGCCAAGTATCACCATGCATTCGGCTCAGTATCGAGCCCTTACCGTGCACCACTTCATCATGCGATAGCGGCAATACAAACTGCTCGTCAAAGGCATACATCAGGCTAAAGGTCATCTGATTATGGTGATGCTGACGATAAATCGGGTCGAGATGCATATAGCCAAGGCTATCGTGCATCCAGCCCATATTCCATTTGTAGTTAAAGCCTAATCCACCTTGCTTGGCCGCCCGCGTCACGCCAGGAAAAGAGGTAGATTCCTCGGCAAACGTCACCGCATGCGGGCATTCACTGGCCAGAACCTCGCTCATTTCTCGCAAGAACGCGATCGCCTGAAGGTTTTCTCTGCCACCAAACTCATTAGGCAACCACTGCCCCGCTGGGCGTGAATAATCGCGGTAAAGCATGGAGGCCACCGCATCTACCCGCAGCCCATCCACCCCAAAGCGCTCTATCCAATAGAGGGCATTGCCGATTAAATAGTTTTTAACTTCATTGCGCCCATAGTTATAAATCAGCGTTTTCCAATCATGATGAAAGCCTTCACGCGGATCGCTGTGCTCAAACAAGGGCGTGCCATCAAATAGCGCTAAACCAAAGCTATCACTCGGAAAATGCCCTGGCACCCAATCAAGCAGCACCCCCAGATCCATGGCATGCGCGGCCTGCACAAAATAGCTAAAGTCTGCCGCCGTGCCAAAACGTGCCGTCGGCGCATAAAGGCCCAGCGGTTGATACCCCCATGAGCCGTCAAAAGGAAACTCACTAATCGGCAACAGCTCTAGATGGGTAAAGCCCAGATCTTTTACATAGGGCAGCAGCTGCGCGGCCAACTCATGCCAGTTTAAGCAGCGTTGATCCTCTTCTGGTACACAGCGCCAAGAAGCCAAATGCACTTCATAAATAGCGATGGGTGCGTTATTCATGGCCTCGCGGCCCGTAAATTCCGCCACTTTGTTAGGGCAACGGGCCACCACAGACGCCGTACCGGGGCGCAGCTCAGCGGCAAAGGCGTAAGGATCGGCTTTTAGATTACGCCCACCATCCATGCTCAGAATTTCAAATTTATAACGAGCGCCCAGTGGCACAGCAGGCAAAAAAATCTCCCATACCCCGCACTCTTGACGTAGACGCATGCCGTGGCGGCGGCCATCCCAGCCGTTAAAATCGCCCACCACGGCCACCCGCTGGGCATTCGGCGCCCAAACGGCAAAAGCCACGCCATCAATACCGTCGATTTGCTGCGGATGCGCGCCCAGCTTTTCAAACGGACGATGATGCGTGCCCTCCGCCAGCAGCCATACATCCATTTCGCCCAAGATAGGCGCAAAACGATAGGGATCATCCAGCAGCACCTCCTGCTCGCCCCAACTCACGGCCAGCTGGTAAGTAAATGGCTTTTTGCGCCGAGGGATGGTTCCGGCAAACAAGCCGCGAGCATCAATCATGGTTAAGGCCGCTAGGCGGCGGCCCGAAGCCTGCTCTATCACTACACAAGCGGTGGCATCGGGCAAAAAAGCCCTCACACTGAGTGCGCCATCTGCGTGCATTCCTAGCACCGCAAAAGAATTGCCATAGCAAGCGGTGCAAATGGCTTCAATTATCCCGATATCTGGCAAGTTCATGGGGGCCTGCTTATTTAAATACAACGTATTTATAAAATACTTTCATTAAAAATAAGCCACTGCTTGCGGTTTCGCTGTTTTTTGTCAAGCTTAGCCACGGATGTAAGCATTCCCCTTCTGCCGCAAAGTCGAGTAAAATACTCAACTTTGCTAACTTAGCTGCCCTCCTATGCTTGCTCGTCTGCGTGAAAATATCGCTGTGGTCTTCGACCGCGACCCTGCCGCCCGAAACATCTGGGAAGTGGTCTGCTGTTACCCGGGTTTTCATGCACTCTCCCTGCATTTGGTGGCCAATGGCCTGTGGCGGCGTGATTGCAAGCTACTTGCTCGCATGGTTTCGCACTTTTCGCGTTTTATTACCGGCATCGAAATCCACCCTGGCGCAACCATAGGCCGCCGTGTATTTATCGATCATGGCATGGGCATTGTGATTGGTGAAACAGCGGAGATTGGCGACGATTGCACGCTTTACCACGGCGTAACGCTGGGCGGCACGTCTTGGAATAAAGGCAAGCGCCACCCTACTTTAGAGCGCGGGGTGATTGTTGGGGCAGGGGCAAAAATACTTGGCCCGATAACCGTGCATGAAGGCGGCAAGGTCGGCTCTAATGCGGTGCTGGTTAAAGACGTGCCTGCCAACGCCACCGCGGTAGGCATCCCCGCCAGAATCATTGAGGAAGTGGATAAAACCCGCAAGGCCAAGGCTGAGCAAATGGGCTTTTCTGCCTATGGCATTTCTGCCGACATGAACGATCCTATCGTCAAAGCCATTCACGGCATGCTCGATCACTCTGTAACCACAGATAAGCGCATCGAAGCTATTCTTGCCAAGCTTGAACAGCTGGGTATGAACTGCGATCTAGAGCGCGCCAGTGGTGATCAATTTGACCCTAATTATTTAAACCGGATTGTGGATTAGGCTTTCTGCAGAGGGCGCGTGTCGTGCCCCTACCTCATAATACTTGACTAAATCACTCTGGTATTTTACGATTGGGCTGTAATGAGAGGAAAATCATGCGACTGACCACTAAAGGCCGTTTTGCTGTAACGGCAATGCTAGACCTTGCACTGCGAGAATCCGCAGGGCCAGTAACGCTATCGGGCATTAGCGATCGCCAGCATATTTCGCTGTCTTATTTAGAGCAGCTATTTGGCAAGCTACGCCGTCGTGAGCTGGTAGACAGCGTGCGCGGGCCAGGCGGCGGCTATTGCTTAGCCAAAAACGCCAGCCTGATTACGGTGGCAGATATTATCTTAGCGGTGGACGAGCCACTAGACGCCACCCAATGTGGCGGCAAAGAAAATTGCCATGATGAGGGTCGATGTATGACGCACGACCTCTGGGCAAGCCTCAACAGCACGATCTTTGACTACTTGGCCTCCATTACTTTGGCGCAATTAATAGACAAACATCAGACCAAGCAAAAACGCTGCACTGACAGCATTTTACTCGGCAGCATCAAGCCTTCTCGTATTGAATCTGGAGTCACCGCAAAATGAGCGCAAACAAACCTATCTATCTTGACTACTCTGCCACCACACCGGTTGATCCACGCGTTGCGGCCAAGATGATTCCCTGTTTAACCGAGCACTTCGGCAACCCAGCTTCACGCTCACACGCCTTTGGCTGGGAAGCAGAAGCTGCGGTAGAAGAAGCGCGTGAACAAATTGCCGCGCTGGTGAATTGCGATCCAAAAGAAATCGTCTGGACTTCCGGAGCAACCGAATCAAACAACTTAGCCCTAAAAGGTGCAGCGCACTTTTATCAGGCTAAGGGTAAGCATTTAATTACCGTAAAAACTGAACACAAAGCCATTCTGGACACCATGCGCGAGCTGGAACGCGAAGGCTTTGACGTCACTTATCTAGATGTAAAAGACGACGGCTTACTGGATTTAGACGTACTGAAAGCAGCGATTCGCCCAGATACCATTCTGATCTCAGTGATGTTTGTTAATAACGAAATCGGCGTGATTCAAGACATCCCTGTCATTGGCGAATTGTGCCGCGAAAAAGGCATTATTTTCCACGTAGATGCTGCGCAAGCTACCGGCAAAGTAGCGATTGATTTGGCAGTGCTTAAAGTTGATTTAATGAGCTTTTCTGCGCATAAAACTTACGGCCCTAAGGGCATCGGGGCGCTGTATGTACGCCGCAAACCACGGATTCGCTTAGAAGCACAGATGCACGGCGGTGGCCATGAAAGAGGGTTTCGCTCCGGCACGCTAGCGACCCACCAGATCGTGGGTATGGGTGAAGCGTTCCGCATTGCCAAAGAAGACATGGGCATCGAGCTGGAACGCATGCGTATGCTGCGTGATCGCCTGTGGGCAGGTTTATCTGATATCGAAGAAGTCCACCTTAACGGCGATATGGAGCAACGCGTTCCGCATAATCTGAACGTTAGCTTTAACTACGTTGAAGGTGAATCACTGGTGATGGCATTAAAAGAGCTGGCTGTATCTAGTGGCTCTGCGTGTACATCGGCGTCCCTTGAGCCGTCTTATGTATTACGCGCCCTTGGCCGCTCGGATGAGCTGGCTCACTCGTCGATCCGCTTTACCATCGGCCGCTTTAATACCGTGGAAGAGATCGACTTTGCGATTGCTTTAATTCGCAGCAAAATCGGCAAACTGCGCGAGCTGTCGCCGCTTTGGGATATGTACAAAGAGGGGATCGATATCTCCACCATCGAATGGGCAGCCCACTAAATTTAGCGTGCCTCGCAGCCCTGTGCGGCGTTGCAAAGCCTCTCGTTTACACAAGTAAACGTCGTGACTTTGCGCCTTGCCCAGAACTGCGATCCACACTAAATGCAGCCTTATAGATAAGTTTAAAGCATGACGTAGGTTGGTTGGGTTACATACCTACGAACCACAGAAACAGTAAAGAGGCACACAAAATGGCATACAGCGAACAAGTTCTGGATCACTATGAAAACCCACGTAATGTTGGCGCATTTGAAAAAGGCGACGACACTGTAGGTACTGGCATGGTGGGCGCTCCGGCCTGTGGCGACGTGATGAAGCTGCAAATCAAGGTAGGCGCAGACGGCATCATCGAAGATGCCAAGTTTAAAACCTACGGCTGTGGTTCGGCGATTGCATCGTCGTCCTTGGTTACCGAATGGGTAAAGGGCAAAACGCTAGAGCAAGCTTTAAGCATTAAAAATACGCACATTGCTGAAGAGCTGGCACTGCCACCCGTAAAAATTCACTGCTCCATCTTGGCAGAAGACGCGATTAAAGCGGCAGTAGCAGATTACAAGACTAAGCACGGTTAAATTGATCCAGGCTGGGTTTTAGCTCCATCCTATCAACTTAAAAATGAAACCAATTTAGGGTGGGCAAAGGCTGTATATCTTGCCCACGCGGATGTACTAGGCAAATAAAATGCCCCTCCCCCACCCTAAAAATGCAACGAGACAAAAAATGGCTCTGACATTAAGCGAAAGTGCAGCAACCCATATCTCTAACTTTCTGGCAAAACGCGGCAAGGGCCTTGGCGTGCGCTTGGCAGTGAAGACTTCGGGCTGTTCCGGCATGGCGTATAAGCTTGAATTTGTCGACATTGCTAACGAGACAGACTTAGCGTTTGAAAGCTTCGGGGTAAAAATATTTACCGACAGCAAATCCTTGGCCTACTTAGACGGCACCGAGCTGGATTTCACCAAAGAAGGCCTGAATGAAGGGTTTAAGTTTAATAACCCAAATGTGAAGAACGAATGTGGCTGTGGTGAGAGCTTTAACGTTTAAGCACGAGATTCAAGCTATGCGAAAAAAACCCAAACCTTAAACTGCAGAGAAAAAAGAGGACACGGAGTCTCACAAAGAAAACCATCTTTTAGATTCGTTCTCTAAGTTTTTTACGTTTTCTCTGTGTAACTCCGTGGCTCAAGATTTGGGTTTTAAAGCCGTATTTCACTCCCTTCCCCCCGCTAGAAACGCCATGAACTTCGACTTTACTCAATTTGACTTTGCCCAAAGCCACTTCCAGCTTTTCAGCCTACCCGCTCAGTTTGCTCTGGATCAGCCCAAGCTAGATAGCCATTATCGGGCGCTGCTGGCCCAGTACCATCCTGACCGCTTTGCCAGCGAAAGTGATGCGGTGCGCCGCATCAGTTTGCAAATTGCCACGCAAGTGAATGAAGCGTATCAGACCTTAAAATCACCGATTGCGCGTGGCCGCTATTTATTAAAGCTGGCAGGGGTAGATACTCAAGAAGAAAGCAATACCGCCATGCCCATCGATTTTTTAATGAATCAGATGGAGTGGCGCGAAGCTATTTCTGAAGCAAAATCCACACAAAATATTGATCGCCTCGAAAGCATAGGTCGCGAGCTAGCACTTGAAACCAGCGCGCTGGAGCAACATCTAGCCAGCTTACTTGATGAAACCCATGATTTAAGCACAGCCAGCGTGGCGGTGCGTAAATTACGCTTTATGGAAAAACTAGAGCAGGAAATTGGCGACGCGATAGAAACATTGCTGTTTTGACCGGCATAGGTACGGCATGCCGTGCCCCTACTTTGTTATAAAAAGCATCGCCCAACGCTCTCTTACGGATAAAACATGGCCTTACTACAAATTTCTGAGCCTGGACTATTTGCCGAGCCACATCAACACCGCCTTGCCGTCGGCATTGATCTTGGCACGACCAACTCCTTAGTGGCTTCGGTCAAAAGCGGCAGCCCAGCCTGTTTGCCTGATGAACAAGGTCGCACGCTGTTGGCCTCAGTGGTGAACTATGGCAAGGATGGCGTCATTCGTGTTGGCAGCAGCGCCATTGCCCGCCAAAACGACGATCCAAGCAACACCATCAGCTCAGTCAAGCGTTTTATGGGCCGCGGCATCAATGATGTTGCGGATTTAGCGACGCCTTACCGTTTTGTTGACGAGCCTGGCATGCTCAAAATATCCACACGTGCGGGAATAAAAAGCCCAGTTGAAGTTTCGGCCGATATTCTGCGTGCACTCAAAACCCGCGCGGAGCAAAGCTTAGGCGGCGATTTAGTCGGAGCCGTGATTACCGTACCCGCCTATTTTGATGATGCACAGCGCCAAGCCACCAAAGACGCCGCACGCATCGCGGGCCTCAATGTGCTGCGTTTACTGAACGAGCCCACCGCAGCTGCCATTGCCTATGGCCTTGATAATGGCAGCGAGGGCACTTACGTTATTTACGATTTAGGTGGGGGCACCTTTGATGTGTCTATCCTAGAGCTGACCCGTGGCTTATTTGAAGTACGTGCAACCTCTGGCGATTCAAAGCTGGGTGGTGATGATTTCGATCACCGTATTTACTGTTGGATTTTAGAACAGGCAGAGCTTTCCGCACTAAACGCCCAGGATGCCCGCGTACTGCTCACGCGTGCGCGCGAAGCCAAAGAAGCCCTGTCTGATCACCCAAGCACCCGTATTACTGCGGTGCTCAGAGAAGGCGTGGTGGTTGATGTGGAGCTTAGCGTTGAAACCTTTCATGAAATCACCTGCACTCTGGTTAGCAATACCATCACACCGGTACGCAAAGCCTTACGTGATGCCAAGCTGCAAGTGAGCGACATCAAGGGTGTAGTCATGGTGGGCGGCGCCACTCGCATGCCGCAAATCCGCCATGCCGTAGCCGATTTTTTTAAGCAAGAACCCCTTACCAACCTAGACCCCGATAAAGTAGTCGCCATTGGCGCGGCCATCCAAGCCAATGTATTGGCGGGCAATAAAGGGGACGATGAGTGGCTGCTATTGGATGTGATTCCGCTCTCGCTGGGCCTAGAAACCATGGGCAATCTGGTTGAAAAAATCATCCCAAGAAATAGCACCATCCCTACTGCCCGCGCTCAGGAATTCACCACCTTTAAAGATGGCCAAACAGCGATGGCGATTCATGTATTGCAAGGTGAGCGTGAGTTAGTCAGCGATTGCCGCAGCCTAGCGCGTTTTGAATTACGCGGCATCCCCCCCATGGTGGCAGGTGCGGCGCGGATTCGCGTCAGCTTTCAAGTAGATGCCGATGGTTTATTATCGGTTTCTGCCAAAGAGCTCTCATCCGGTGTAGAAGCCAGCATTATGGTGAAGCCGTCTTACGGCCTATCTGACGATGAAATCAGCAACATGCTGAGCGATTCCATGAAAAATGCCAACGCTGATGTGCAGGCACGTAAGCTCGCTGAAGCGCTAGTTGATGCCAGCTCAATTGTAAACGCCACCCAAGCCGCACTAGCCAGTGACGCTCATTTGCTCAACACCCAAGAGCTCAGCCACATTGAAAATAGCTTAGCCACACTACAATCGAGCATGCAAGCATTAGATGCCAACGCCATTCATGCCGCTACTGAAAAACTGAATGAAATCACCGGTGATTTTGCAGCAAAGCGGATGGATGCAGCAGTAAAATGCGGGCTAGCTGGCCAGAATATTGCAGACTTTAAGGATTAATCATGGTTCAAATTGTTGTTCTACCTCACCCCCAGCTCTGCCCTGAAGGCGCCGTGCTTGAAGCCGAAGCGGGCATCTCGATTTGTGATGTACTGCTACAAAACGATATCGAAATCGAACACGCTTGCGAAAAATCCTGTGCCTGCACCACCTGCCATGTGATTATCCGCGAAGGTTTTAACTCCTTAGCGCCATCGGACGAGCTAGAAGACGATATGCTGGATAAAGCATGGGGCTTAGAATCTGAATCGCGCCTTTCTTGCCAATCCATTGTTGAAGACACTGATTTAGTGGTAGAGATTCCCAAATACACGGTTAATCATGCACGTGAGCATCATTAATAATTGATATTAATAAATTAAAATTAAACAGTAGGCGATTGCAAAGCGCCATTTATTCGTGTTTTATGGTTTTTTCGTGGACAACCCAATTTTTAATCTTACTGCGTAACGTCCGTTAATAAAAAACCAAACTGTGCCAAATAAACACCTATTATTTTATTTCAGCCGATGTTTAATACAGATTAAGGTACCGCAAAATGAAATGGACAGACTCGCGTGAAATTGCTATCGCTTTAGCCGATAAATACCCAGACCAAAACCCAGAAAACATACGCTTTACTGATTTAATGCAATGGGTACTAGAGCTGGAAGATTTTAATGACGATGCCAAGCATTGTGGTGAAAAGATATTAGAAGCCATCCAACTAATGTGGATCGATGAAGCAGACTAACGAACTGAAAAGCGCCCAATTGCTTTTAACAAAGGCTCGGTGCTTTGTTTTAGATTTTTAGCAAATTCAGATGTAGACAGCGTACTTTGCTGAGTAAACTGCGTTTGCTCAGCAAAGACACTCATATTATCCGCAATATTACTGACCGCCGACATTTGCTGGCTCATAGCCTGATTTAGTTTAATTAAATTCGATTGAAAATGCTCAGCTTCATTATTAATTTGTTTAATAACCTGATCTATCGCCCCATTTTTTTCACTCTGGTCAGCAAGTGATCCCCCATCGGCTATGGTGCTTAAATCATCATAAATCAATCTGCTAATATCAAGGGTAGCATCTGCAGTCTGCTCTGCTAGTTTTCTAATTTCCGCCGCTACAATAGCAAACCCCTTGCCCTTTTCCCCTGCTCTAGCAGCCTCAATTGCAGCATTCAGTGCCAGCATATTTGTTTGCGCCGCAATTTTTTCAATCAGTTTTACAATTTGCTTAATTGCAATTGAGCGATCCAACTGCTTACCTGCTGTATTTAGAATATCTAAAGTTCTTTGATGCGTTTCATTAAAAATACGCTCTGTATCTTCACCAATTCGGCATACCAAACCTGCGGTATTAGTCAACTCGCGCAAGGTGGCCGTATTAGTATCCATCATATTTGATTGCTGCTTTGCATGAGATAAAGTGTTATCACAGCTTTGATGAATTTGCTGCACGGAGCTACCTACTAAGCTAGCCTGCTCTTGAATAGCTTGAATTAAATGAATTAAGCTTAAGCGCATATATTCAAAGGATTCTTCTGCTGCACCAATCTCATCCTCGCTTTGTTTGCTCAGTGGTTGATGTAAGTCACCTTGAGCGCAATAACGGATATTTTGCGAAAACTGAATAATCATGCGAGAAATATTACCACCCAAGCGCCATGCAATTACGGAGGAAAGGCATAATGAAATTACTGAGAAAAGGATAAAGCCTTGGCTAAACTTCTCTAAATCGGCTAAGTTATTGACTTGCTCTTCTTTTACCCTATCACGTTGTAATTTAAGCTGCTGGCTTAACAAATAATTAAATGCAGAAAAACTCGTATCTGCCGATAAAACCAACATCACAGATAAATTATCATCGGCACCTAACATATCCATTGCATTACCTATCATTACCCGATATTTTTTAAGACCCTCTTGTAATTGCACCACACTATTTACGCTTACGCCTTTGAATTTTAACAAACCAATTTCGTTATATAACGCATCAGTTCTAATCAATAATGTACCCGCAATGCGTTTATTTTTTTCTGGATCTCTGTTTATTTTCATATTAGCCAAAAGTTGATAAACATCCCCTCTTAGCATATACACCTCACTTTCAATTCTATTGAGTCCATCAGCATACTCAAAGTCTTTTTGATATAAATCACCAATAGAAACCACCTGTTTATTCACCCAATAATAAGCCACCAGTGCCATACATAGTATTAAACATGTAGATAGCAAGGCGGGCAGCATTATTTTATATCTGATAGATATTTTGCTAAGCACTTAACCCCCTTTCATACATTTAATGATTAATAAATTTTTATGCATAACTAAATTTAATATTAAAACAAATAACAGCTTGATACTTATTTTATAAACCCTGATATTCTTTACAATATTATTTTTTTCTTCGCTTAGCACAAAAGCACCTCTATTTATTCTGCAAAAACCTTAGCATTAACTTTGTCAGTAATTTCAATTTTCATGATAGACACCAGCGCAAATAATTAAATCTTGATAGTTTGTGCAAAATGTATCTTTATTCAGCACTTGCTTTGTTAGTGGATCGGTAAATTTATAGCTATGCCAAAATTCGTTTTTTTCACCTGATAATTTAACTCTCTCTTTCATATATTCCTTACCTGAAACATCAACAATACTTATAAAATTTTTCCCTACCATTTTTTCAGTCTGCCCATGGGCATAGCAATTCCCCTTGCGATCATACGCAACAACATAAATATCTCTGTCTATGAACTCAGTACTGGGTGCAGTAAACGCTTTAAAGCTTTTTTCCCTGCCATTTTTCTGTAAATAATTAATCGATTTTTTTACTAAATTTTCTGCATCCGTCTTACTGCCTCGACCTTCAGCAAAACAAATAGGCAAGATAAACAGCCCCATTAACATCAACAAACATAGCATTCTCATTATTATTTTCCTTTACCCCAGCAAATACTTACAAGTAGACTATTTGTTGTAACAAATCCAATAAAATAACAACGCCAATCCCAAGCTATTAATTTATAGCGAATGTGTAGCGTTTAATCCACCGCAAAGAGGGGTGAACGTTGTTTTGATCTCATCACGCCAGCGTGCTGTATATTCAAATTTCATTAGATCGCAATGTTTAAAGATGTTTTACTTGGTAAAATGCCAACAGTAGCTAAGGATAGAATCAAGTCTCCAGCCATTTTGTAAACAAAAGGAGCCCTATTAATGCTTTGCCTTCATATAAGATCTGCAAAAATTGCTTAAGCAATCCTATTAAAATTTTTGTAAGTTTATACTTGGCATATTTAAATCCTTAAATTCAACATCCGCACTGACAGCGTGTTTTTCTAATCAAGAAGTGCTTGGTCTATTTTTTGGCTAAAAATGAATGAATTATCACCACACCACACCACGTCGCCTTGCCGTTTATTCAGCTAAAATGACAGAGATAACATGGAGTTTTGCATGGCCTCATCCCCTCAACCCAGTGAATCTAAAACTTCTCGACCTGCATCAGCCCCCCGATTCATCTTTGAATCACGTGCTGCGCTTGATCGAATTTTAAGTAAATCAGATACTTACTCTGGGGTGTTTCCTAGCCATATCAGCAGCATTGTTGGCCATCTTAGTCATGCCTGCGATATCAATCGCAATGTCGTAATTGGCATGATTATGCTGCGCCAAGATGGCACATATGCCATTCGGCACGCCATTAATGTGGCCTGCGTGGTGGAGCTAGCCTTACGTGATTTAGGCCGATCCGCAGTTGAGCGCAAACCTGTAGTTGCCGCCGCCCTCACCATGAATATTGGCATGTATGCCATCCAAGAAAAGCTATCTAGCCAATCTGGCCCCCTATCCGATGAACAACGCCATCTGATGCAAGCGCATCCGATTGAAGGTCGAGATCTATTACGCAAATTAGGCGTAACCGATCCACTCTGGCTTGATTATGTACTGCAACATCACGAGATCCCTGATGGCAGCGGCTATCCACAGCGCCTAGCGGGTGATGATATTCATTTTGAGGCGCGCTTAATTGGGATTGCCGATCGCTACTGCGCCATGCTGACCCGCAATGCTTGGCGGCGTGGGCAATTATCTGACTTAGCCCTGCTCACATCCTTAACCGGCTCGCAAAATAGTATCGATGTAAAACTGGGCCGCCTGTTTACCCAAACCATGGGTCTTTATCCGCCTGGCGCGGTTGTACAGTTATTAAATGGCGAAATTGGCATCGTAAAACGCCCTGGCCGTGGTGAACAAACGCCGGTCGTTGCGGCATTATTCAATAAGCAGTGGCAGCCACTCTTAAATATTGTTGAAAGGGATAGCGACGATATTGACTTCAGCATTATTGCCGTAATCGAAAGCCAACGCGTTGCGGGTCTAGTGCCTATGGAAGACGTATGGGGTGGCGACGCCACGGGTGCTTAATACGCGCAAAGTGTATACACAACATAAAATTACCCTGTAAACTGCACGCACTGTGTAGATAAGGGTGATGATATGCAAAACGCGCAACAAAACACACTCCGCGATGCCATGCGCATTCTCAACTTAACCCGTGATGCCATAACAGAGCGATTAGGCGTAAGCCGGCGAGCTTTAGATAGCTGGCTACTCCCCGATCATTCCAACGAACACCGCAGCATGCCCACCATTGTTGAGCGTTTTTTAGCTGAAATTCTAAGCCAAGCCCCCAAAAACCTCGCAACACAAAATATCGATTCCGCCTCTGCCCATTGGGCTCCCCATTTATTATCTGTTGAGCAATTTAGCCGCGAATCGGTTGAAGAGCTGTTTCGCATCGCCGACATTATGCAGCCTGTTGCCCGCAGGCAAAAAACCTGCCGCGTGCTAGAAGGCGCGGTGCTGGCCAATCTGTTTTTTGAAGCCAGTACTCGTACTCGGATTAGCTTTGGGGCGGCGTTTTGCCGGCTGGGTGGCTCGGTGTGTGATACCACAGGCTTTACCTTCTCCTCCATGGCTAAGGGTGAATCAATCTATGACACCAGCCGTGTAGTCAGCGGCTACGCCGATGTGATTGTAGTGCGCCACCCTGAGCAAGGCGCGGTGGCTGAATTTGCCCAAGCTAGCAACATCCCTATCATTAACGGTGGTGATGGGCCTGGCGAGCATCCAACCCAAGCGCTGCTGGATCTTTACACGATGGAGCGCGAATTCTCCCGCCTGAATAAACTAATAGATGGCAGCCATATTGCTCTAGTAGGTGATTTAAAACATGGTCGTGCTGCGCACTCCTTAGCCAAGCTACTGGGTTTATATCGTGGGCTCAAAATCACCCTACTTGCCCCAACTGGCCTAGAAATGCCAGCGAGTATCATTGATGCTGCCAGCCGCAATGGCAACATTGTGCAGTGCACCGATAATCTAGCCACTGGGCTAGCAGATGCCGACGTGATTTACGCTACCCGCGTTCAAAAAGAGCGTATGCAAGGTGAGGTAATGGAAGGTTATGGTGAAAACTTTCAAATCAACTTGCGGGCCGTAAATAGTTTTTGCAAGCCAGATGTCATTGTGATGCACCCATTGCCTAGAGATAGCCGCAGCGGAGCCAATGATCTCTCTACCGATTTAAATCAAGACCCAAGACTAGCTATCTTTCGCCAAACTGATAATGGCGTGCCGATCCGCATGGCGATTTTTGCTAAACTACTGGGCGTAGATCAGCAGATTAGCCATAGTCTGCGCGATATTAGCTGGGTTCACCCACAGAAACTGGGCCCTAACGATGCGTCTTTTGACGAGTTGTAATCGATCAGCCAACACCAAGGATTTCCAATGCTTTTTAACGATGTATTAGCCAGCCTGCCCACGATTGATCATTTATCCGCGCTTGAGCTACTTGATGGCGAAAAGATTGTGGCACGGATTGAAAACAAGCCCGGCCAAGCTGGCAGTGTGCGGGTTTATCATGCCTTATACCAAGAATTTGGTGCCATTAACGCCGTTGCAGCTGCCAAGGGTGTGCGGCTGTATGCGGAGCACAGCGCAGATGCAATTGCGTTTCCAAATAAGCATCCAAATATTGATCGCCTACTGGCTTTAGCCGCAGCAGGCCAGCCATTAGCCGTTAGATTGATTACGGCTGGTTGACCAATATCCACATAGAAGCTACATTCCAAGCTAATCTCAATACAAATAAAGCCTATGTTTAAGCATTACTTTTTATTAATTAGCTTGGTTTGTTGTGGCCTAGCCCATGCTGGTGCCCAAAAAGAAGAGCAGCTTTCTTCTGCAGTACAAACCTCAATGCAAAGATCCATCAATGATGGGCAGTCGGCCAGATTGGTTTTTGCCAATCCAAATGACGGCGAAGCTTGGCTTGCAGCAATGTCGGCCCGTTTGGCTAAGCGCATCCCCGATGAATTTATCCGCCGCACCCTTCTTACTGCCATTCATTACGAGGCCAGCCGCGCAGGCTTAGATCCACAATTAGTTTTGGGCCTCATTCACGTAGAAAGCGGTTTTAACCGCTATGCTTTTTCTGTAGTTGGGGCGCGAGGGTTAATGCAAGTTATGCCATTTTGGCAAAGATCAATTGGCAGCAGCGGGCACAATTTATTCGATATGAATACCAATTTGCGCTATGGCTGCACCATTTTGCGCCACTATTTAAATATAGAAAACGGTGATTACTTTAGGGCACTCGGCCGTTATAACGGCAGCTTAGGCCGTGCCGAATACCCTAATCTTGTGTATGGCGCATGGAAAAACTATTACGCTTATACCGGTGAAAACACCAAATTGGCAGAAAAATAACTATCCCGGCAATTTATCCGCTTGCAATAAGCGGATAAAGCCAAGCTCCATATTGACCCAGCCGTGCTCTCCCCAAACACTAAGCTGTTTATTCACGCTTTCACGGCTAGCGCCCACCATATTAGCTAACTCTTGCTGAGTAAGTTTTAAATCAATAGTAACGCCATCCGCATCTTTAATTCCATGCTGGTTAGCGAGTTGCCTGAGCATTTTACCTAGGCGCTGTGGCAAATTTAGAAACAGCGTATCTTGTAATAAATCATCGACATAACGTAAACGTAGGCATAAAGCCGCCAACATTTGCCGCATCACCTTAGGGTGGCGATCTAAATACTGCATCACGTTTTCTCGCCGTAAAACCAGCAGCTCACAAGCTTCTATCGTTTCAACGCTGGCTGTACGAGCGCCTCCATCAAGCATCGCAATCTCGCCAAACATCTCCCCTGCTTCCAATATGCAAATTGTGGCTTCTTTCCCCTCAGCGCTGCTTCTAACTACTTTTAAACGCCCGTGCAATATGGCATACATTTCATCGCCCAAAGAGCCCTGAACCACAACCAATTGCTTGGCCCGCAAGCTACGCCATTCGGTTTGACTAGCAAGATCCGCTAATTCCGCATTACTTAAATCACAAAACAGGCTACTGCCTGATAATAATTTAGCTTTATCCATATGGCACTCTTTAAATTTGATACTAGCAAACAGCCAGATATAACAAAAAACAGACTTAATATGGACTAATTCCACTGCTATCGCAGTTGCTCAGTCCCTACAACCTTAGAACGCTTAAATCGACAAGCTAGCAATCACTGGCGTATGGTCTGATGGGCGTTCATTTTTTCTTGGCTCTTTATCAATCACACATGCACTGCATAAAGGGACTAATTCTTCAGTTAATAAAATATGATCAATGCGCATACCAGCGTTTTTTCTAAACCCAAAACCACGATAATCCCACCAAGAAAATGATTTCTCTGGCTGATCAAATAGGCGATAAGAATCGGTTAATCCTAAATCTAATAAGGCCTGAAATGCAGCACGCTCCGGCGCTGAAACCAAGACCTGACCCTCCCACTTTTTAGGATCATGCACATCTATATCATGTGGAGCGATATTGTAATCGCCCAGCAGTGCCAGCTTAGAATGCACAGCCATTTCTGTTTTTAACCAAGCAGTTAAAGCCGCCAGCCAAGATAATTTATATGGGTATTTTTCTGAATCTAATGCTTGCCCATTTGGAATATACGCACAAACCAAGCGCACACCCTGCATCGTGGCCGCAATTAATCTCACCTGATGATCAATAAAACCAGGGATATTAATCACCACATCGCTTAAAGCTTCACGCGCAATAATCGCCACGCCGTTATAGGTTTTTTGCCCTGCAAACACCACATGAAACCCTGCCGCCTCAATTTCCGCCTGTGGAAACACCACGTCTTCCATTTTAGTTTCTTGCAAGCAAAGCGCCGTGACATCTGGATTAGCCGCCAGCCATTCCAATACCTGTGGCAAACGCACTTTCAGACTATTCACATTCCAGGTCACAATTTTTATCACGACGTGTTTCCTATCTATTCAGGTTTATATTTCTCTGCGAGCAATACAGAATCATCTTATCCGCATATTTTCACATGAATTGGCTGCGGCATGGCACATTAAAGAGTGTAAAAATGGGGAAAACAAGTTCATAAAAAATATATGCGCAAACTAATCACGACTTTATTGACAAAAATAAGCAAACCATGAACTTTACATGTAGCAATCTGCATGGAAGCATGCAAGCTAATAACTTAGTATTTTGGCATGGTGTTGCACGGCTCTTGCCCGTGTAATTTATGCTGCATATACACCAAGTAAATAAGTAGTTGCTAATAAAGAATAGCCAGCAACCAATTTTATCTATCCAGCCCAATTAAGCGTAATATTTGCCAATTAAATATTTATTAAACATTGATAGACTGTTTAAAAAAGACAATCACCATGCTTGCACTCCCATCCATATGGAATATATTAATATCCAGCATAGTATTTTTCATTGCTGTTTGGTATCTACGCCGCTATTTAGATGAGCAAGGCCTGCCGAAGGGAATAACGCGCAGCCTGCTGGTGTTTATGCTGGCATCTTTAGCATCCTGTGGCACAGGCACCTTTATAGACAAAATTGCAGGTAAAAAAGCTGATCCTGCTGCTCCTACGGTGCTTAAACAACTTTTAAATGCTGCTAAGCAAAGTGCACAGGAATAGACTATCCCTTATGGGCTAAGCGAATCTATACATTCATTTTGTACAAAATATTCCGTAGTGCCGCATAGAATGAATGGACCACGGCTTGCCACACCTTGCTCAAAGAGGTGCAGCAAGTCACCTTTATTTACATAAATAGAAAAAATCCATCTGCAAAATAAATAGCGCCGATAATCCCCATTGGCCAGGCTGCATACCAAACGGGTTTGCGTTTAAATAAGCCGGCAATAGAGCTAAGCAAAATAGCAATTTGTAAAAAAATAACCGCCAGACCAAAAGGTTTAGAATGACGCTGAGCTTGATCACGCTCGCTTTCTAGTTGTTTGGCTTTTTGCTGTATTTGTGTTTTTTCTTGCTCATACTTAGCCACTTTACTGCCGTAATCCTGTAAAGCTTGCTCAAAGTGCCGTTTAAGCTCTGGTGATGAATGAGCAGGTAAGGCCCATAAATCTAAAGCCAATTTCTCTTTTTGTAATTGATACAAATTAGCTTTAACACTTTTTGCCTGAAAAAAAGCCCATTGATCAGAGGCTTGAGTTTGGCTAATAATACTACGGGTGGAATAACCACCACCTTTAAAAGTTGATAAGGTAGCACATACAGCCAGAATAACCGTGCTAAGCGCTAAGTAATTGAGCCAAGGGTCTTTTTTTTCTTCGGACATCATTCAATTCTTTAATGTTAAATAAACAAGTACTTTGGGCCTAAAAAAACTAGTCCATTATTTTATTAGAATACATCCAGTGGCATTTCGTATTAAATCATCACGCTCCTTTATTGCAACAATGCAATGAGTTTGGGCCCTTATATCTGAAAGCAAAAAAAATAAAACACCCCATGCGATTATCTCGAATGGGGTGTAGATCGGCAAAATTAGCAGCCTTATATTATTACCTTGGCATTTTACCCAGCAGAGGCTGCAGATGCATGCTTTTTAACTGGCGCCTTGTGCACTGCAGAGGCAGCCGATGCCGCTGAGGCATGTTTTTTAGCCTGTGCTTTTTGTACGCTAGAAGCAGTAGACGCCGCTGAGGCGTGTTTCTTAGCCTGTGCTTTTTGTACGCTAGAAGCAGCAGACGCCGCCGAGGCGTGTTTCTTAGCCTGCGCTTTTTGCACGCTAGAAGCAGCAGACGCCGCTGAGGCGTGTTTCTTAGCCTGTGCTTTTTGTACCGCAGATGCGGCAGAGGCTTTCTTATCTACATGCTTAGTAGCTGTTGTTTTTACAGAATGCGTTTGTACTTTAACCGGTGTCGATGCCGCTTCTGCCGCCATACCGAAAGCAGTCGTTGCAACAAATACAGTAGCGGCAAGAGTTGTCAGCAGTTTGTTCATGATCTGGTTTCCTGAATTTCGCTCGGTGTTGAGCGGGTAAATTCAGTATCTACTCTCTTGCTTTAGAGTTCGATATAACGTTAGTAGCGATGTGTAACCGACTGTTTAAGTTAAAAAGCGGCCATGATAGGCCGCTGTATTAAACCCATTATCAAGCCTGCTATTTAATCGCAGGCATGTTTTTCTTTTCTACCGGCGGAAAGCCCGCCTTACTTAAACTGGCGCCCCAAATCAATTTATCCCAAGGGCTCAGCACTTGCTTGCCGATCAATAGCACCGGCGTGCGTACGGAAAGGCTGCCTACTAAATTGATAAACTCAATCATTTGCTGCTCGGTTCGATTTGGATTTTTTAACTCATAACTGATATTGCGGCTATCTAACAACGCCACTGCATCCGCACAGGGCTGACCGCATTCTGGCGTTACAAATAAAATCATGCTGGCTTGGGCTTGGCTCGCATTATTGCTTGGTACGCGAATCGGTCTTTCCCGCACATTTTGCCCTACTGCAGGCTGATCGGAATAATAAACATGGCCATCTGCATCACGCCATTGATAAACCTTGGCCGCAAAGCTAGGGGAGCTGAACAATAAAGCCAATAAAAAATATTTCATACTTAAACTCTTAGCAATCTACCTATTACAGATCAAGCATTATAGACCGCGCCCCTTTATTACTCTTATTTCAATATAAGAAAAAACTTAAACAGCGTTTCTCTTTAAGAAAGATAGCTGCCTGCATGGTTTAGCACCTGCAGCTACCGCTTATCTGTAAGCCATCGAATCTAGCCCAAGTCATATTGCCTCTGCTAAGCCTGCTATCCCCCAGCCAAGCCGCAGCCAGCCTCAACATCTAGATCAATCATCCAACAAAAAACCCCATTCAAACGATTGTTTTATAAGGGTTTTCATATAAATAAACCCTATTGATTTATTAACTTATTACGCATAGCATTGATTAAATCAAACGGATTGATTTATAGAAAATCAATGGCTTGATGCCTTTAGGCTAAACCCCTTGGAGAAAAGAAATGTTGCAGACCCGTATCTCGATAGCCCTTGCCTCACTGACTTTGGCCCTACCCGTGTTTGCTAACGAACCTGTGATTGGCTTGGTTACCAAAACTGAAACCAATCCATTTTTTGTAAAGATGAAAGAAGGCGCGGTTGTCGAGGCTAAAGCCAAGGGTGCAAAACTGCTTTCGGCCGCTGGTAAAGCCGATGGCGATAACGCAGGCCAAGTCACTGCCATTGAAAACATGATTGCGGCAGGTGCAAAAACAATTTTAATTGCTCCAAATGATTCCAAAGCTATTGTGCCAACCATTAAAAAAGCCCGCGAAAAAGGCATTTTAATTATCGCCTTAGATAGCCCAACAGACCCAACCGATGCAACGGATGCCCTATTTGCCACCGATAACTTTAAGGCAGGTGTCTTGATCGGCGAATACGCCAAAGCAACTTTTGCAGGCAAACCAGCCAAAATTGCCACCTTAGATCTCTTTCCTGGCCACCCCGTAGGTGCGCAGCGCCACAATGGTTTTTTGCAAGGTTTTGGCCTGCAATCTTTTGATGCAAAAAACAATGAATTAGCCAAACCAAGTAATGTGGTCTGTATGGCAGATAGCTTTGGCGATCAAGCCAAGGGCCAAACGGCTATGGAAAACTGCCTGCAAAAAAATCCTGATATCAATTTGGTTTACACCATCAATGAGCCAGCAGCAGCGGGTGCATTTAATGCGCTTAAAAAAGCCGGTAAAGAAAAAAGTGTGCTGATTGTTTCCGTAGATGGCGGCTGCCAAGGGATTAAAGATTTAAAGAATGGAAAAATCGCCGCCACCTCGCAGCAATACCCATTAAAAATGGCCGCAATGGGCGTGGCTGCGGGCATTGAATACGCCAAGACTGGCAAAAAACCGGCTGGCTACACCGATACCGGCGTGATGCTGATTGCGGCCAAGCCTGTGGCTGGCATTGAAAGCAAAGATAGTAAAACCGGCATGGATCTGTGCTGGGGCAATAAATAATCCTGCCTTAATCATAAGAACCGAGCGTTGTAGATATTCTCTATAGCGCTCGGCTTTAGCTAATCCAATTATAAAAAACACTGAGGAGCGTTATATGCCGAGTTGGAAAGAAAACATCCCTTCAATCGGCACCCTAGGGCCATTTTTGGCGCTATTACTCGCCTGCACTTTTTTCTCATTCCAAAGCGAGCAGTTTTTAACGGGAGCCAATTTTTCGCTGATTTTGCAGCAGATTATGGTGGTTGGGCTAATTGCAATTGGCCAAACCTTAATTATTCTTACCGCTGGGATCGATCTATCCTGCGGCATGGTAATGGCGCTAGGTGGCGTGGTCATGACCAAAGTAGCGCATGATTTTGGCCTGCACCCCAGCTTAGCCATCGGTCTTGGTTTAGCAGTAACTGCTGGCTTTGGCCTGATTAATGGCTTACTGGTTACTCGGATTAAGCTACCACCGTTTATTGTGACCTTAGGCACGATGAATATTGCATTTGCAATTACCCAGCTCTATTCAGGATCGCAAACCATTACCGATCTCCCCGCCAGCATGACTTTTTTGGGTAACACTTTTAATCTGGGCCAAACCCAAGTGGCCTATGGCACGGTGCTGATGCTGATTTGCTATGCATTAAGCTGGATCTGGCTGCGAGAAACCGCGGCAGGCCGGCATATCTACGCCGTTGGCAATAATCCTGAAGCTACCCGCCTAACCGGCATCCCCACTCATAGAGTGATTTTAATGGTGTACGTGCTGGCGGGGCTTTGCTACGGCGTGGCGTCGCTTTTATCTGTGGCGCGTACTGGTGTGGGCGACCCTAATGCAGGGCAAACCGAAAACCTAGATGCAATTACCGCCGTGGTACTGGGTGGCGCCAGCTTATTTGGTGGCCGTGGCGTGGTACTTGGCTCCTTAATCGGCGCAATGATTGTCGGTGTGTTTCGTAATGGCCTCACCCTGATGGGGGTCTCATCGGTTTATCAAATTCTGATTACCGGCATTTTGGTTATTCTTGCCGTTGCTACCGATCAACTCTCCAGAAAAGGTGGCCGCTAATGAGCCCGCATCCAGAACACAATGCCCGGCCTTTGGTGATTCAAGCCAAAGGTTTAGTGAAACGCTACGGCCAAGTCACGGCCTTAGATGGCGCTGATTTCGAACTACGTGCAGGGGAAATTCTTGCGGTTATTGGGGATAATGGCGCGGGCAAATCCTCCCTGATTAAGGCTTTATCAGGCGCCATTACGCCCGATAGCGGCGATATTTTTTTGGATGGGCAAAGCGTTTGCTTTAAAAGCCCAATCGAAGCCCGCCGTGCAGGCATCGAAACCGTTTACCAAGATCTCGCCGTTGCCCCCGCCATGACCATCGCAGAAAACTTATTTATGGGCAGAGAAATCCGCCGCGCTGGTTTGTTGGGCAGCCTGGGGTTTTTAGATAAAAAGCGCATGTTAAATGACAGCATCGCCTATATGCAGGAGCTAAAAATTGGCATCCGCTCCATGACTCAGGCGGTAGAAACGTTATCTGGCGGCCAGCGTCAAGGGGTGGCGGTGGCACGCGCTGCCGCCTTTGCCCGTCATGTGGTCATTATGGATGAGCCCACCGCAGCACTGGGGGTAAAAGAAGGCAATATGGTGCTAGAGCTGATCCGCAATGTGCGCGATCGAGGCTTACCCGTAGTGCTAATCAGCCACAATATGCCGCATGTGTTTGAAATAGCCGATCGCATCCACGTTGCCCGTTTAGGGCGCAGAGCCGCTGTACTCAACCCTAAGGCCATCACCATGAGTGATGCCGTAGCGGTGATGACCGGCGCCATGAAGCCAGAGGATATCCCCACAGAGTGGCTAGCACACTAGGCCAGTAGCACAGGAGAAGCAGTATGCTAAAAGGAATAGACCCGCTACTCACACCAGAGTTACTTAAGGTGTTAGCAGAGATGGGGCATGGCAATGAAATTGTGATTGCAGATGCTAACTTTACCGCCGCCTCACTGGCCGTAGGCAAGCCATTGATTTATCTTTCTGGTGTGGGGGTTGCCCGTGCAGTAAACGCAATTATCAGCCTACTGCCCCTAGATCAAGACGTAAGCCATCCCATTGCCTATATGCAAGTCAGCCACCAAGCCACAGGCTGGTGCAGTGCATTACAAAAACAGGTCATTACCGAGCTAAACTATGCAGGCCATGCGCTAGCAGGGCAATACGAGGCATTAGAGCGATTTGCTTTCTATGAGCGCGTCAAGCAAGCTTACGCCATTGTGTTAACTGCCGAATTACAGCCTTACAGCAACTTCATCTTAAAAAAAGGAGTGATTGGTGAGCCTCTCGCCGGATAACAGCAGCGCCTCTACAAACAAGCTCAAACCCAGAGGCTCTTCACAAGGGGGAATGCGCCAGTACAACGAGCGCGTTGTATTGCAAGCCATTCGCTTGAATGGCCAGATCTCTGGGGCAGAAATCGCCAGATTAACCCACTTAACTGCGCAAGCTATTTCTCTGATCACCAAGCGTTTAATCGATGACGAGCTGCTAATCAAAGAAACCCCGCAGCGCGGTAAAGTGGGCCAGCCATCGGTGCCGCTTGCGCTCAACCCCAATGGGGCGTTTGCAATTGGGGTAAAAGTGGGGCGGCGCAGCTTAGATATTTTGCTGGTGGATTTTAGCGGCGCGGTGCGCGAGCGCTGGAACTTAAGCTATGACTTTGCCGATCCTAGCCAAATCTTGGGCCATATCAGCGAGTGCCTAGCCAAAATCAAACACACGCTAGGTGCAAAGCTGTGGGAGCGCATACAGGGCATAGGCATTGCTGCACCACTACATATGGGCGGCTGGCAACAACTACTCGGCCTTGATGCCGAGGTGGTGGCACGCTGGGAGCGCTTTCAACTCAAAGAAGAAATTGCCACGCTAACCGGCTTACCGGTGCAAACGCTTAAAGACACCACCGCCGCCTGTGTGGCCGAATTAGTAGCAGGGCGTGGGCGCGATATGTGTAACTTTGTTTACGTGTTTGTAGATACCTTTATTGGCGGCGGCCTAGTGCTAGATAGCCATTTACATCTGGGTAAGCATGGTAATGCCGGTGCATTAGGCTCTTTGCCACTGGGGCTAAACGGTAGCGGAAAACACAGCCCGCAGTTATTGAATGTGGCATCGTTATTTAAACTAGAAAGCCGGTTTATTGCCGCAGGCTTAGATGGCCGCGCCACTAGCGATGAGCGGGCCGTTAGCCCAGAATACTGGCCACATACCGAAGCATGGATTGCAGAAACAGCCCCACCTATTGCCTTTGCCATGCTCAATAGCACTTGCCTGCTCGATTTAGAAGGCGTGATTGTTGACGGCTGCTTTTGTAGCGCAGTAAAAGAAGCACTGATCGCTGCCGTTGAAGCGGCTATGCAAGATTTTAACTGGGAAGGTATTGTTGCACCGCAAGTATTCGCGGGCACGATAGGCTCGGACGCCAGAGCACTAGGCGGAGCTTTGCTGCCGCTCTACGCCAACTTCGCCCCCGACCGAGATCTATTTTTAAAACTAGACGATGCCCTGTAAGGCCACGACTTAAGCTATTTAACTCATATTACACACCAAGACTCTTTGTCCACGAAAAACACTAAATACACAAAAAAACGGATCAAACAGCAGTAATCTCCCGCTGCTTTTATCATGATGCGTAGATCAGTTACTTCATAACGATTTGATATTAAATATATTTATCTAAATCAATCAAAAATCAATAGTCATGCTGCATCTGTTCGTACTTTTTGTGTTTTTAGTGGGCGGCATATTGTTTGACCTTACTGCGTAACATCATCCATTTAAAACTCACAAAGAGCATCATGAATCAGCCCAACTCCTCCCCCCTGCCCCGCTTTATTGCTGCTGGGGAAGCGCTCACCGATATGATTAAAACCGAAGGCAACCATTGGCAAAGTAAAGTTGGCGGCTCTACTTGGAATGTCAGCCGTGTACTCGCCAGCTTAGGCGTAGCCAGTGCTTTTGCTGGGGCTATCAGTAAGGATTGTTTTGGCCAAGATTTATACCAAGCATCTAGCGAAGCGGGTTTAGATTTGCGCTTTTTACAGCAGCTAGATAAATCCCCCTTGCTGGCGATTGTGCCTGCCGCTCACCCACCACAATATTTTTTTATTGGAGACAACTCAGCAGATTTATATTTTGCCCCAGAAGCTCTACCGGCTGGTTGGCAAAACGCGGTAAGTTGGGTGCATTTTGGTGGCATCAGCTTAGCCCGCCAGCCGCTAGGCAAACGCTTACTCGCCTTAGCGGTGGAGCTTAAGCAGCTTGGCGTTAAAATCAGCTATGACCCCAATTTTAGAGTTTTGATGGATCAAGACTACGACGCCACATTCAAAGCCATGAGCCAGCTAGCCAATGTGATCAAGGTATCTGATGAAGACTTAATAGGCTTATTTCGTAGCAATGACATCGATAACGCATTAAAAACGCTCATCAGTTGGAACCCACAAGCCAGCATTCTGTATACCCGTGGCGCAGACGGAGCATCTTTAATCACGCCCGACACCATCGTAATCAGCACGGCAATTGAGGTGAGTGTGGCCGATACAGTAGGAGCAGGGGATGCCTCAATCGGCGGGCTAATCTATAGCATGATAACTTGGCCAGAGCGCGAAGCAGGCGAGCATTTACGCTTTGCCATCGCCAGCGGAGCAGCGGCCTGCATGCACCACGGCGCCAGCCCGCCTAGCCTAGAAAGCATACAAGGGCTGTATTTGGATTAATGCCCGCTTGGCTTAGCAGCAGGTTCGGCGGTTGCTTCGGCAGCTTTGCCGGGCGCACTGCGATTTTGCTTAACGCACTCCTTCCACGCTGCACTGCCCTTGCCACCGCCTGCGGGTAGAACACAATCACCACCACCAAACTTCACATAGCCACCACCTGCGGGTTTGATATCCTCGCCTGCAGATTCACCATGTGTGGCAGCAGGTGCGGCGGCGGCGTGGTCTGCGGCGCCCGTGGCTTTTGCTCCGCCACGCCGCTCTAAGTCTTCTACTTTGACTTCTAATTCTTCTACTTCAATTTTCTTTTCTTTAACTTCTTTTTTAAGCTCGGTGATTCTTTCCTCAAGATCTTTACGCGTCTCGATGGTTTCTTCAAAAGAAACCTTCAGACGGGCAATTTGCTCAATATATTGGGCTCTTTCAAAATTACGCTTGGTCATCCCAATCGCAATCCCAATAATCAGCACCAGCAAAAATCCAAAAAAACCGCCACCAATCATCAGTTTTAGGCGGTTTTTTTGCATAAAGGAGGGGCTAGGCTCACCACTTGTTGCGTGCTCATCATGTGAGGCAGCAGGTGCAGCATGATCACTCATCGCTCTCTTTCCAATTTAATCAGGGTTTAGGGTAACGTCACTTCCCCTTGCCGTTCAAAGCTTACGCCATCTGGGCGTAAAGGTAGGAACAGTTTACCTTTAATACGATAGGCGATTGGCTTGCCACTTGCTTGCAGAGCATTAAATTGTTGGATAAAAGTCGTTAAAGAGGTACTCACACGTAGTTTTATCACGGCCGATCCCAAGCGCGGCAACGTGGTTGCCTCATTAGAAACCCCATTCGCAAACGGCTTATCATTCACCTCCAAATTGATATTTAACCCATTTAATGGAATATCAATATTATTAGGATTATTGACCCGTAAATTAAGAATAAATTGCTGCTCAAGCAGGCCTATTTCTGCCACGCTGATTCCAGCCAAACTCACCGTTGGCTTTTCTAAATCTGTAGGCAAGCTACCGCAAGCGGCCAATCCAAGTAATAGTCCCAAACAGGCAATCCGGCTTATGCATTTTTCAAACATGCATCATCCCTTGTAAACGCTCCGCCAATTCGCCATCTAGTGGCAAAGCGCCAGGGGTTTTAGCGCTTATCACCGCAAAAGTAACATCCGCTTCAGCCACTAATTTATCGTTATCTAAGCGCAAGATACGCTGATTAATAATGCCTTCTTTCTCACCAATATACGTTAAGCGGGTTTCAATTTTTAGCACATCGCCCATTGTGGCGGGGCGTTTATAGCGGATATCAACGCGGCTAATGACTAAGGCTAAACGCTCATTGGTAAACCATTCTAAACCACCGCTTTCATCCACCAATGCCCAACGCGCTTCTTCCAAAAACTCTAAATAACGAGCGTTATTCACATGGCCATATAAATCTAAATGATAACCGCGAACCTTAATTTCTGTAGTCTGAGCCATATATTTTTCCCTAGTGTGAAAATTATTATCAATTCAAAGCCTAAATACATAGGCAAGATCACCACAAAGCAAAGCCCCTGATTTAACGTCATAAATGCCGCTTTAAAGCCAATAAGCGACAAGATCTAGAGCAAAAATGCCGCCTTAATCTGCTTTCTGCCGTGCTTTTTAATGTAATAAGATCAATCTTAACTTTGAAATTAATCCAAGTCTTCGGGATAATCCCGCTATGCACCGTCCTCACATAGATTGGCGACACTCTCGCCCTTTCCGAATTTGCCTGCTTTTGCTCGTCATGCTTGTGACGCTGCTTGGCACGCTACCCTATTTTATTTCTTTTGATCTGATCAAAAGTGAGCTTTCCAGCATGCTGGAAAAAGACACTCAACGCCAACTCACCATACGGGGTGATGCGCGTTTTGTCTTGCTGCCGCAACCGGCACTGCTACTAGATGATGTCACCCTTACCGAGCCAAGCCAAAAAGATATTTTCGCTCACGCGGATCGTGTGCGCGTTGAGCTGAGCCTGTGGCCATTACTGTTTGGTAAAGGGAAAATTAAAGCGCTAGATTTTGAAAAGCCTGAGCTGAATGTAACTCGCCGCGAAGACGGCACTTATAACTTTGAAGACCTGCTCACTCCAAAATCGCAAACCAAAGAGCTGAGTTTCTCGCTCGATACCGTGCATTTTAACGAGGCGGCATTTAAGCTTTCTGACGAATTTTTGGGTGAAAGTATTCGCCTCTCCCGCCTTAACCTCGCTATGAAAAATCTATCCGACCCCAAGGCAGGACGTTTGGATATGGATGGCATACTGCTAATTGGCGATGGAGATAGACCGGTGCAATGGCAAGGCGCTTTAAACGCCACGGCAGCCATGCGCTATCACGAGGCCGATCATCGCTTACTGGTGGCTGATTTACTGCTAGAGCTAGAGCAAAAAGGCGGCAGCTCGCCTGAGCTGCGCTTGCAAGATGTAAAAGTAAGTACCGTAGGTAATCTAGTCTACGGCTGGCAACCTTTGCGCTTTAATGGCGGGGAGCTAAAGCTCACCGCCTCTGGCCAACGTGCAGGCCAGCACTGGAAGGGTGAGCTGGATGTGCCAGAGATTCTATTCTCTAAAGAAGCGATTAGCCTAAACCGCCTTAAGCTGAATGTGGATATGCAAAGCCCAAGCGGCCAGCTTAGCGCTAAAGCCACCATCCCCACTTTATCGGGTATGCAGCAAGGCTTACTGCGCACCGATTTAGCCCGCTTTGAAGTCAAACTCAATAGCCCAGAACAAAACCTAGCGCTATCTTTTGCCAGCCCGCTAGAGCTACTGAAAGGCAGCATTGCTAGATTGCCCGCCTATAGCTTAAGCGGTAGCTACACCAACCGTAACCTACCACGTGGTGCAATTGGCCTAGATCTAAAAGGCGTAGGCACGCTTAATTTGCAGGCAGAAACACTTAGCCTCTCCAGCCAAGGCCAGCTAGATAAATCCCCCATTAAAGCCACGGTCGATGTGAGCGACTTTGTTCACCCCCACTACACCGTTGATGTGGATTTACACAAACTCGATTTATCACCCTATTTGCCCGTAGTGGCCGCTGGGGCAAAAACAGTTAACCCAGATAAGCCTTTTGACTTTTGGTGGCTGAATAATTTAGATGCCAGCGGCAAGCTAAAAATTGGCGAGCTGGCGTTACAAAAACTGCATATCAATGATATCTCACTGCAATTTGCGGCCAAAAACCGTAAATTAAATCTAGACCCACTCGCAGCTACGCTTTATGAAGGCCAGCTAAGTGGCAGCTTAGAAGTGGATGCCAATAAGAAAAACACTTCTTTCCGTGTGCAGCAAAAGCTTGCCAATATGAATATCAACGCGCTGCTGGCCGATGTATTTGATACCAGCCGCTTTGAAGGCCGTGGCCACGTTGATCTAGATGTTTCAGCCGTCGGTAATCAGCTCAGTGATTTACGCCGCACCGCAGGGGGCAATGTGCGCTTACTGCTCAACCAAGGCGCCATACGCGGCATTGATCTTGAAGCCTTGCTACGCACCACCAGCCGCCAAATCAGCCTAATGAATGGCGAGCCCAGCCCACCCGCTAACTTAAACGCAAAAACCAGTTTTAGTGAGCTACGCTCCACCCTTACGTTAAAGCACGGCATTGCCAGCAATAGCGACCTAGACCTTACAGCAGGCATTCTAAAACTAAATGGTGGCGGCACTTTAGACATTAACAGTAATGCCATTGATTACAATATGTACGCCAGCGCCAACCCTAAAGTGCCAGAGCTTAAAGGCTTAGCGGGTTTAAAACTGCCGATCCAATTATCCGGAGCACTCAATGCCCCTGAATACCATGTCGACTACGCCAGCCTAAAAGAGCAAATTTTAATCAAACAAAAAGCCGCTGCAGAACAGCAAAAAAGCGCAGCAGAAGCCGCAGCCAAACAAAAGAAACAGCTTGCAGCACAGGCTGTTGCTGATAAAAAAGCAGCCGATATCGCCGCCAAAGCCGCCGCCGCAAAGAAACTAGCCAAACCCACTAAGAAAACCCATTAATGAGCGATTTTTCCCAGCGTTTAATCGCTTGGCAGGCCGTACACGGCCGCCACAATCTACCTTGGCAAGTCAGCGATCCTTACAAGGTATGGCTATCTGAAATCATGCTGCAGCAAACGCAGGTGATCACGGTTATTCCCTATTACCAGCAGTTTTTAGAGCGCTTTCCTGACGTGGCAAGCCTTGCCAGCGCCAGTGGTGATGATGTTTTAGCCAGATGGAGTGGGCTTGGCTACTACAGCCGCGCACGCAATCTACACAAAGCCGCGAAAATGGTGATGGAGCGCTTTGGCGGAGCATTTCCGCGCACGCCCGAGCTTCTAGCCGAGCTACCTGGCGTTGGCCCATCCACCGCCGCCGCCATTGCCGCGTTTAGCTTTGGCGCGCACGCGGCTATTCTGGATGGCAATGTAAAACGCGTGCTGGCCCGCTGGGCAGGTATCAGCGGCTATCCGGGCACTAAAATAGTTGAAAGAGAATTGTGGCAACTGGCGGCAACGCTGCTGCCAGAGCAAGGCATAGAGCGCTATACGCAAAGCCTGATGGATATGGGCGCAACCATCTGCACGCCTAAAAAACCAGCCTGTATCACCTGCCCCGTGTTTGATGATTGCATCGCCCGCCAGCAAGGCCGCCAAGCCGAGCTGCCAACGCCCAAACCAAAAAAAGTTTCGCCAGAGCGGCAAACCGTACTGATGATGATTACAAGGGATGGCAAGCTTTTGCTAGAGCGCCGCCCGCCCACAGGCATCTGGGGCGGCTTATGGAGCCTGCCAGAAACCACCTCCACGCTAGAGGCAAGCACAGCCTGTAGCCAACGCTTTGGGCTAGATGTTGATTTCGACAGCGCCGCAGAAGACTTTGTGCACGTTTTTACTCATTTTCGCCTCACCATCACCCCACTGCCTGGTAGCGTGATCGGCCAAACCGCCCTCACCCACGAAGACCACCTTGGCTGGTTCAGCCAAGCAGAAGCCCTAGAACTTGGTCTGCCTTCGCCAGTAAGAAAGCTAGTAATGAAAGGGAGATAGGCAAGCATCGTAGGGTGGGTACAAGCCCGTGTACGCTAAAAATAATAATATGAATCAGTTGGTTAAATCTTAAACCACAGAGAACAGAGAGACTCACAGAGTTTCATAGAGGAAGTAAAGCTCTGTTTTAAGCCTTTCTCTGTGGTTCAAGGTTTAGCGCTATTTTCTGCACTTAAGGCTCTATGTAACTTTAATTGGCACACATGGGGTGCAACCCACCGTTTATGCATATTTAAGACCTAAATTTGGCAGGCTTCACTCGCCCAAATAATAATACAGCATCACACCGCTTGATCTGCCAAGCGGCTAGCCTTCCAATAGCTCATCAAACCCGCAGCAGAATAAATAAACAGCGCAGCCCAAATCAAAGCAAAACCAATCATGCGATCCGTGCCAAACGGCTCTTGATACAGCCACACCCCCAGCAATAATTGCAAGCTTGGGCCGATATACTGGATGACACCCACCGTCGCCAGCTTCAGCGTTCTGGCCCCAGAAGCAAACATCAACAGCGGCAAAGCCGTCACCACGCCTGCGCCCATCAATAAAGCATCAGTGCTCCAGCTGATATGCCCTAAGGCGCCCTGCCCTTGAAACTGAAACCAAAGCAAGGCTGATAGTGCAAATGGGGCCATTAAGAACGTCTCTAAGGCGAGACCCTCCAAAGAAGGCAGACTGGCTCTTTTACGCAGCAGCCCATACACGCCAAAACTCAAGCCCAAACAGAGCGCAATCCACGGCAAAGTACCTGCAGCAATGGTAATCCACAGCACACCTAAGGCGGCTAGCCCAACAGCAAAGCTTTGCGAGCGGCTAAGCTGCTCGCCCAAAAACAAGCGCCCCAACAGCACATTAATCAGCGGATTAATAAAATATCCTAGGCTGGCATCCACCACGCGGTTTTCATTTACCGCCCAGATATACAGCAGCCAGTTTAGTGATAGCAGCAAGGAAGAAAGTGCAAACACCCCCAGCACCCGAGGATTTTTTACCGCAGGAATCAGCCAAGCCCAGTTTTTTTGCAGTAATAAAATCACCGCCACAAACACACCAGACCAAACAATCCGATGCGAAATAATCTGCAGCGCATCAATCCCATGCAAAGCCTTCCAATAAAGCGGAAACAGGCCCCAAATAATAAAGGCCAGCACAGTAAACAAAACCCCGCGTGAAGTATTCGGTGTAGACATAAAAAAACCAAAGAAAGTAGCCAGAAAAGCAGCAAAGAACCACTTTAAAGGATAGGGTACAGCAGGCTCAAGCAATATCTCGCTACAAACTGTAGGGGGTGGGTGGGATTTGGAATATTGGCGATTCCGATGCAATTTCTTTATATATGATAAGATTTAAGTAAGCGAAAATTGCGGCCTTCCCTAGAGACCATCATAATATGCCTTACAATTTAGAAAACCGCTTGGTTGTCGGCGTTGCATCCAGCGCCGTGTTTGATCTTCATGAATCTGACGAGGTATTTCGTCGTGATGGCGAGGCGCAGTATCGAAAGTACCAAGAAGAACACTTGAATGATCCGCTGGATAAGGGAATTGCCTTTTCGTTTATCCGCCGCCTACTCAGCCTAAATGATCTAGGTGAAGATCCCATCAACGACCCGCTGGTTGAAGTGATTCTACTTTCCAGAAATGACCCCGACACCGGCATGCGGGTGATGAAATCGATCGCCCACCATGGGCTAGGCATCACCAGAGCCATCTTTATGCAAGGGAAGGCTCCGCACGAATACATCCCTGCTTTGAATATCTCGCTATTTTTATCTGCCAATGCCGACGACGTACGCGCGGCCATTGCCGCAGGTTTGCCAGCGGGCAGAGTGCTAGATTCTGCCATCGTAGATGATCCAAATGACTCTGGCCTACGCATTGCATTCGACTTTGACGGCGTACTGGCTGACGACGAATCAGAATCCGTCATGCACAGCACCAATGATCTGAAAATGTTTCATGCCAATGAAGTTAAAAAGAATAATCAACCACTTGGCCCCGGCCCATTGAAAGAGTTTTTCATGCGGGTTGCCAGCATTCAGTCCTGTGAAGAGGCCAAACGTAAAGCTGATCCTTCCTATAAAAACAGGCTCAGAGTTTCGCTTGTCACCGCCAGAAATGCCCCATCACATGAGCGTGCATTGAACACCCTAAAAAGCTGGGGCGTGATGCCCAACGATGCTTTTTTCCTCGGTGGCATCGACAAAATGAAAGTGCTGGCCGTGATGAAGCCACATCTATTTTTCGACGACCAATCGGGGCATCTCGCAGGCGCGGCAACCGTAGCCCCATCGGTGCATATTCCTTTTGGCATCAAAAACTTAACGCCCTAAGGCGGGCTAAATCATACGCCGCTTACTTTATTAAACCTTAGATTTAAGGCTGTAAGGCGTATATTTTGTAGGGTGTCAATAAGCTCCAGCCAAGACGCATTAAACCGATTTGTCTAATACCATGGGCGTAATACGTCTGGAAAACGCCCAGCCTTATTAGCGCCCTACAAATTCATTACGCCATACGGCCTTCAAGCATTCAAGGGCAAGCTCGAGCGCGGCAATAAAAGAATTGAATAAATCAGCGTTTCCTTAATATTGATTACCTCAGCAAAATGAAAAAAATGAGCACGCAACATAATCAGCTAAAAATAGGGCATTTTTTAATCCGTGTGGATGCGGCATTGCGCGGTGTTCTGGTCTTTGATGTGCTAATGACCTTAGCCTTGATGATTTCTTATATCACTATTCCATGGTGGATTATTCAAAAAGGCACTGCGCAAGATTTAGCCATCTATGGTGGCATCACGGCAATGGCTATCTTCTTTTTCCAGCCTTTAATGGCCCCCATTTGCGAGCGCTATGCAAAGCAAAAGCAATTAGTGCAAGGCACTATAGCACTGGCATTCTCTGCGCTATTATTTTGCCTAATTGCAACTTTTGATCGATATAATTTTTGGCTCATTATCACCGCAGGGCTAGTTGCCGTTGTGGCCAATGCTTTTATCGATAGCGCTGCAACAACCATCACACCTGAACTCATACCCACTGCGCAATTAGCCCATGCATTACAGCTGCGTAAACGAGCTTCCTCAACAGGCCGCTTCTTAGGGCCTATTGTGGGCGGTGGCCTACTTGCAACGGCAGGCATCACGGCCACGCTTTGGGCTTATTTAGGCTTGGTGATAATTGCAATATTAAGTGCTTGCAATATACCGTCAACGATAAAGACGAGGGTAGCCACTAATAAAAAAGGAATTGAATTATGGTGGATTGAATTGCAAGGCGGAATAAAAGCCAAATGGGCCGTGCCATTAGAGCGAGGCTGGACACTCGTTAATTTCCTAGTTTGGATATTTATTGGTCCTGCATTTAATTTATTTGTGCCGCTTAAAGTGCATTCCCTTGGATTATCTGCTGCATGGCTTGGTGCATGTGAAGCAAGTATCTCCATCGGTATGCTGCTTGGCAGCTTCAATTTAGCTACCTTCCTAATCAATCGATTTGGCCGCTATCGCGTTCGGATATTCGCAGCTATTTCAGAAGGCCTTATTCTTGCATGTGTTGCTCTGTGCAATCAGCCTTATTTACTTATTATGGCGTTTATGTGCGCAGGGCTTGCTAATACATTAATGGTGCTGGTGGGCTCCACGCATCGCGCATTAGCCATACCCAAAGAATTTAGAATAAGAATCAGCTCAGTCAATAAAATGAGCACACAAATAGCCAGTACAATTGGCCCTGCCCTAGCAGGGATTGCTTTATTACATTGGCCACTCCCAACCGTTTATATGGCATTTAGCCTTATTGCAGCCCTCTGTGCCGCAGGCTTTATATTGATCCCTCGATCAAAAGAATTTTTTAGCCTAGATCACGAGCAAGTCAACGATTGGTATCGAAAAGAATACCCTTCAGGATTTAAAACTCACTATGCAGAAGCTAGTAGCAGAGCAAGATGAAATCACCTAGGGCCGTAAGTTATATTTTGTAAGGAACCAATCAGCTGAGCGTGCAGCCCAGCCTTATATCTACGTACTTTATTAAACCTTGGATTTAGTTCAAACCATGAAAAACATAAGCCTAAGTGAAAGACTCGCCTCAGCATTTATTGGCGCCATATTTGGTGCGGTCATTGGCTTTATTATGGCTTGGTTATTAGGTGTGTACTCACAAACTTTAGGCCCAGGCCAAGTGCATGTTTCTATTGCAAAGTGGATTGGCACAAGTGCCTGCATTTTTGCGCTGATTGGTTTACTCATCGGCCAGCATATCGCAACAATGATTGGCAATGCTTTGACTGCCTTATTAGAGTTTGAAACGATTGGCGACAATGGATTTCCATCATGGTGGAAATTGATTATCCTGCTTGTGGTCATTGGTGGCGGCTGGCTGTGGTTAAAATAATAAACCAGCCCAATCTAGCTTTCAGTGCCGTGCCTAGCTGCGGTTAAAACACCACAAAAGAACGATCGTTCTATATTATTTTCCTAAAGTCATTTACCATGCCCAAGTAAACTCTATCGCAAAAAACTCAGGAGCCATCATGAATACGTATATCACTCTAGGTAGTAACGATTCAGAAAAATCCAATATATTTTACGATGCGGTGCTGGCCACGATTGACTGGAAATCACACCTCGATTTTCCTGGCTGGCGTGCTTATTCCGAGCAGGGAAAAGGCGAAAATTTCACCCTCTGGATTGCTCAGCCTTTTAACCAGCAAGCCGCCACAGCGGGCAATGGAACCATGGTGGGCTTTAGCGCAAGCACCCATGCAGAGGTCGATGCCTTCTATGCTGCGGCGATGGCCAATGGCGGAAGTGATGACGGCGCCCCCTGCCTTCGCCCTCACTATGGGCCACATTGGTACGCCGCTTATATGAGAGATCCAACGGGCAATAAAATAGCCATCGTGTGCAATCAATAATCATTGCCTCCTAAATGGCGGCCAGCCACAAAGGTAAGCCGTCATTCAGTCATGAGCTGCTAACTTTCAAACCAATGGCCTGCTTATTTTACCTGGTGCAGATATTTGGCTTGAACCTCGAGCTAGAAACATTTTACTTTATGCAAAAGATCTCCTGATTATGTCTCTTTCTCAACGAGGGGTATAATTATTTTGATACGCGTGGAAAAAAAGTGAGAAGCACGATTATTTGATGTGATTTTATGCAAAAACTTCATACCCACTTCCGTTTCGTTGAAAGGATTGAACGAGAGGGATAATCAGGTCATAAAATATAAAGATGTTATGAAAACACTAACCAGCATTGATACAGGGTCTTTGTGAAAAAAAACAAAAACAGAAAGCCGGTAAATAAACTAACAATTATAGAAAGACGGCGAAAAAGATTAATCTGCAATGGATTATTTAGTTTATTTATTTTACTAATGTCCGTATGGATTATATATACCTATTTTTACATGGAAATACATGTTAGATGTTTTTTTTGCAGCCCGAATAAACAATTATTAAAAGATTTTGAAATTATTTTCTTCACGTTATTATCGATAGCAATTAATGTATTTCTTGTTTTTTATTTTTTTAAAAAATATATTGATACGTTTAAATGTGATAAATAGCCCGCCCAAGGTTTCTTATGGAAGTGCTGATTAAATCGCTATACCAAAATTTTTTTATCGGTAAATCATTATAGAGACTGGCTTCTCAATAGAGCAGGAATGACGAAACCTGAATAAATCACAAATTTATTATCGGCTTACCTTTTCCTGATTATGTCTCTTGCTCAATTGAGGCTTGAAATACCCCTCTTGGACAAGGTTTAGCCTGCATAAGGGCTTTGAGTAATCGAGGAATCAGAGCGCACAGGTCTGCTCGACGATTGAAACGGTATTGCACCTCAGCCAAATCACGAGCCGCATATTTTGAAAATTTGAATGCATGATGCGTTCCCGAGAGGGTGGTTTTCAGATTGCCAATCAACACATTGAGCCATTTAAACGCATCAATTTCGGTGCCCGCCTTCCCCTTCGGCGCAATCACCACGCGGCGTTGAAAGCCGAGCTGCTGCACGACCCTGCTCGTAACGCTACTTTCCCAAGGCATCAAGGCAGCGAAAGAGAAGCCATCAACAGGATCAAAACGCACTCAGTTGGGCTAGCCGTTACGCATTTTCACGGCAGCGACAAAGGCTGTTTTGTTCTCTGAGCCCCGCCCAGATTTGCCACCTGGATACTCACCACCGAGATAGGCGTCATCAACCCGAATATCGCCGCTTAAAGGTTGGCTGCTTTCACGTTGGCGCATTGTTTGATGCATCATGATTCCCACAGTCAGCGTGGTTTGATGTTTGCAAGCATGTTGGCACACGGGACAGCGAAACCCTTGTGGCCATCGCGCTTGGAACAATGCCGCTTCACATTAGGCTTGAGTGCTGTACTGCTGCAAAAAATCAATTAGCAACAACCCCTTTTGCATCTGAATTGGGTGATTGCCATGACGACCACCCCAAAAAAGAACGTTCGTTCACCTTAGGCCTTTTAGATGGTTTGAGCAAAAGACATAATCAGGAAAACTTAAGTAACACCAATAGACTCGCCGCTTGCCACGTATTTATAACTCCCCCTCATCCAGCCGACTCAACAAAGGCCTCGTTAAGCTAGACAAAGCCCTTCGCTGCTGGCCGCCAGCATCAAAATTATCCTCGGCCAGCCAGCAATAAAGTACATCCCGCAATACGGGCCATTCGCTATCAATCACCGAAAACCAAACCGTATCTCGATTGCGTCCCCTACTTACCGTGGCTTGGCGAAACACGCCTTCAAAGCTAAAGCCCAAGCGCTGGGCGGCGCGGCGGGATGGGGTGTTGAGCGCATTGCATTTCCATTCATAACGGCGATAGCCCAGCGCAAACGCGTTTTCGATCATCAGCAGCATCGCCGCCGTGGCCAGCCGTGTGCCTTGCAAGGCCGGTGAAAAATGTAGCCAACCCACTTCGATAGATCCGGCGGCAGGATCAATGCGCAAATAAGACGCCAGCCCCAAGGCAGCCCCACTGGCCGCGTCAAGAATGGCGTAAAACTGTGGATCATCCTGCCCAGCCACCCGCCGTAGCCACGTATCAAAGGCCTGAAAATCATCAAAAGGGCCCGATGTCAGATACGTCCACATCCGGCCATCGTCTTGGCTAAATGCTTGCCACAGGCTTGCTCCATGCTTCTCAAACTGTAGCGGTTCCACCCGGCATCCCCAGCCACTGAGCACGGTTTTAGGTGGAGAAACAGGGATTTTCCAATCCAGCAATGGCAGACCGATAGGTTGATAAAAATCGTTTAATTCGTAATTCATACTCATTCCTTTACTAACAATACTAACAATCACATTCGATTTGTGGCCCAGCTAGCTTGCCTGCCTCCTTACCCAGCGCAAGTGGCAAGCCATCTCGTTGCCAAAAATCGAGGCCACCGATCAGCTCTTTTACGGTAAAGCCCAGCTTTGCTAGCTTATAGCTTCCCCATGTAGAGCCATTGCAGCCAATACCATCGCAGTAGCAAACATACACCTTGCTGCGATCTAGCCGCACCACACTGGCCTCGTCCATTTCAGCATGAGGAAAAGAAATCGCGCCAGGAATATGCCCCGCCTGATAAGCCGCCGCTTGGCGTGTATCCAGCGCAATAATATCGGGGTGAGCAGCGTATAAATCGCTGGCTAAATCGGCGGCATCAGTGTGGTAGCGGAGTTTTTCCGCAAGGTAGGTGGCGGATTCTGCGGGGCTGGCAAGGCCACTGCTTTTAACGATGGATGGGGTCATGATGCTGCTCCTGTTTTGATAACCATTGATGTGAGAACGCTGCGGGCTAAAGCCTATTTTTTCTTAGGGAGGGTGCAAGCCACCATACAACACCTATCTGAACTAACCCTTGCCACCCCCCTTAATCTAAGCGTAAATTGGCCTGCTGCCTCCTACCAATTTAAGCCTTATGAGCAAACCACTTTCCGCCCCTCTCTGGCCCACGCTATTTGCTGCTTGTGCCAGCACCAACATCGGTATTCAAGCCCAGCTCACGCAAACACTCAGAAAAGCCTTGCTGGCTGGACGTTTACCCCTAGGTAGCCGCTTGCCTGCCAGCCGAGTTTTAGCTAAAGATTTGGCTATATCGCGCAGCAGTGTTGAGGCGGCTTATGCCCAGCTAGAGGCGGAAGGCTATTTACAAAGGCGAATTGGCGCGGGGAGTTTTGTGGCTTTTACACCGCAGTCTTTGCCATCAAAACAACCAAGCCAACGCCCAGCCCAACTCTCTCGCCGTGGGCAGAGCATTGTGGATGCGGGGGGCTGCCAAGATAGCAAACCCACACAGGCTTTTAATGCGGGTCAGCCTGATCTGGCCGCCTTTCCCCACGTCCTATGGCAAAAGCTGATGCAACAGCGCTGGCAGAAATCAGGCGCTGCTCTAGCGGGCTATGGCTCTGCTCAAGGCTTGCTGGAGTTACGCAGCGCGATCAGTGGCTATCTGGCGCAAGCGCGCGGGGTGGATTGCCATCCTGAGCAGATTTTGATTTTAAATAGCTCGCAGCAAGCCTTGCAAATGCTGGCCCAGCTCTTGATTGATCCACAAGATAAAGTTTGGTTAGAAGAGCCTGCGTATTTAGGCGCCAGAAACGCGATGTTGGCGGCAGGTGCAGAGATTGTGCCAGTGCCGGTTGACGCTGAAGGATTGAATCCCTCCGCCGACTTAAGCCCGCCCAAGCTGATCTACACCACGCCATCGCATCAATATCCACTAGGGGTCGCCATGAGTTTAGCCCGCCGCATGGCGCTGCTCGCCCAAGCCGAGCAGCACGGCGCATGGATTATTGAGGATGATTACGACAGCGAGTTTTACTACGATCAGCGCCCACTTCCTGCGTTACACGGACTCGATAAAACAGGCAGAACGCTGTATGTCGGCACTTTTAGTAAAGTACTTTTTCCATCACTTCGTTTGGCTTATCTAGTGCTCCCCAGCGAGTTGATGCCTGCTTTTATCGCCGCCAGAACGGCTTTTGATGGGCATAGCCCACAATTTATGCAGGCGGTAACCGCCGATTTTATCGCTCAAGGCCATTTTGCCGCTCACCTGCGCCAAATGCGCACGCTGTACCGTAGCCGCCGCGATTTATTATTAGAGAGTTTAAAACCGCTATCCGATGTGCTTTCCCCTATCAACACGGGGGCTGGATTGCAGTTTTCTGTATGCCTAAACGCAGGCTTAGAGCAAGCATGGACTAGCGCAGGAAGTGCAGCAGGCTTAGCCCTAAGGCCGCTTTCGGCTTTTTATCTGGCCAAGCCCAAAATTGAAGGCTGGCTGCTGGGCTATGCAGCGCTGAGCAACACCCAAATACGCAGCGCCAGCCAAACCTTGATAAATAGTTTTTATACAATGCAGCGCTAAGCCCTAAAAACTACGTACCGGCCGTCCACCCTCGCCCATATTGCTAGGCGTAATCGGCAAATGGGCACAAGAACCACTGTTACACCACAGCAAAAAATCTTGGGCAGGCATGGGCGCGGCAATTAAATAACCCTGAGCCTCATCGCAGCCCATCACAGCCAAAGCCTGCCATACGGCCTCCGTTTCTACCCCTTCGGCAATCACCGATAAACCCAGAATATGCCCAAGCTCGATAATTGATCGCACAATTGAGACATTCTCAAAGCGCTCATTCATCGACATCACAAAACTCTGGTCTATTTTTAATTCATGCACCGGCATTTTAGCTAAATAGGCAAATGAGGAATAGCCAGTACCAAAATCATCAATCGATAGCTTCACCCCCATACTGCGTAGATGCTCTAAATTGCGCAGCACCTCATGTGGGTTTCTCATTACGCCGGTCTCGGTAATTTCAAGGCACAAACTCTCTGGATCTACCTGGCAAAGCGCTAATTCTTTTTCTAAAAAAGTAACGAAACTGGCATCCTCTACATCGCTCACACCCACATTGACTGAAATGCAAAGAAGCAAACCCTGCTCGCTCCATTGTGCCACCTGCATTAATACATCATGCACCACCCATTCAGTAATTAAGCGCAATTTACCGGTTTGCTCGGCAAAAGGAATAAATACGGCAGGGGAAATGAATCCCCGCACGGGATGTTGCCAGCGCACCAAAGCCTCTGCCTCACACACAGTGCCATCAATCATTTTAACTTTAGGCTGGTAATACACGCGTAAATGTCCTTCTGCCAATGCTTCACGCAAATCCCCCATTAAAGTAAGTTGATTGCGTGAATAGGCCTCTTGCTCTGCATCGTAAAAAGCAAACGAGCGCCGTGCCAACTTGGCATTACATAGTGCAATCTCTGCATTACGTAATAAAACTTCTGCGCTTAAACCATGGGCGGGGTAAATAGCCACCCCAGATGTAGCGCTAATATCTAAGCGCTGCCCATCAATAAACATAGGCTCAGAAAAATAAGTATCAACCTGCGCTAATACCTTATTTAAATCATCATCATTAATTCGCTCAAGCATTAATGAAAAAATATTACCACCCAATCGTGCTACCTTAACCACTGGGCGATTAAAACCTTTTAAACGATCGGCAATACAGCGTAAAGCCATATCGCCTTCTTGATAGCCTAGGTGCTCATTAATATAATGAAAATTATTAATATTTAAGATTAATAAAGCACTCATTCCAGATTCAGGATGTAAATGCTCAGCAATAAAATGTAAAAAACCAACTCTATTAACAAGACCAGTTAATGAATCAACAAACGCAAGCTCACGTAACTCCTTATCCCGCAAAGAAACGATATCGCCCAGCGCATTAAACGCATGGGCTAGGCTACCTAACTCATCGCTTCTGCCTGCTTGAACGCGCACCCCAAAATCACCCGCCGCCATTCTGCGCACGGCCCTAGAGAAAGTTGTTAACGGGGCAGAGAAATGATGCGCCACAAACATACACACCACAGAAGACACCACAAAGAGCAGCATCCCCAACCACAGCGCCCGCCACCTAGCCTGATTGATCAAGTGCTCAATAAGCTGATCGTCAATATCTGCGCCCACTAAGTAGTAAGAGCCGTCAGCTTGTTTAATGGGTTGCAAAAAGGAGTGAAACTTACCATAAGCATCATTCAGCGTACCCTTACGCGCCTTGCCATCCAGCAAAGCCGCCATCACTAAGCCATCATCGTCTTGATACTTGCCTTGATAATGTCCATAGCGATCTGCAGCAAGCTCTACAGCAGGCGCACTATCGAGCACATAGCTGACGAGGCCATCCTTTAAGCGAAAAGCATAGAGATAGTGAATCCCTGCAATCTGGCAATACTGATTTAACCGCGCTGCAAGGCTGAGGTATTCGGCAGAGGAAACCGCTCCCGCCATCGCACGGGGAAGGTAATCAGCCGGTAGTAGCATCGGGAAGGTATGCACCGCAACCGCCAAACGACTGTCAGCATCGCGGCGCACCTCTGCACTCATTACCCACTGAATCAGGAATGTAAACACGAGCATCAGCAGCAAATTTAACGCCAACAGCACAAGTAAAATTTTTACTCGTGCTGTGTTAATCCGTCTAAACCGACGCTGAAAGAAATGAAAGACCCTCTGGAGTGACATTTTTTAATCCTAGTCATCCCAAATTGATAGCAGTCAGACGCATACAAGGCAAACCCATTCTTTTACCCAAGAAGCCATGCATCTCTTGTAATACTTTGCTCGGCAGACACTGCCTTTAGTTTCAAGCCGCAGGTATTCTCCGCAGCATGCTGCAAACGCACATTAAAGCGCATTAATTCATCACGGCGAAAAGCCAAGATATCCAGCTCGCCATTGATCGGCTGACTAACCAACTGCGCCTCTAAATTGCCACTGGTCACACGTAAGCCATTTATTGCAATCAATAAATCACCTGCAGACAACCCTGCAGCTTGCGCCGCGCCGCCATCTAAAACATGGCTCAACTTTACAAAACTACCGTCGCTACTGCTGCGTATGCCTAGACTATTACTTGGTGGTAACGCTTTATCTAGCCACCCCCCCTTATCACTTGTGCCTACAGCCGCGCGCATTTGCCAATCCACACTAAACTCGGCCAATAAAGCTTGCAGTGGCAGCTCTTGCGTGGAGCGCAGCGCCAAATCAAAAAAGCTTTGCAAATCAAGGCCGGTAACCTCGCTGGCTAAACGCTCCCAATCTGCCTCTGCTACGCCCAAACCTGTAGCGGCAAAGTCTTTACCGTAACGCAGCCACAGCGCGCGCATCACGTCGTCTAAGGATTTTTGCCCAGCACTTTGCTGGCGAATCAATAAATCGAGGCAAAGGGCCACCAAAGCCCCCTTGGTGTAATAACTCACCAAGCTATTTGGGCTATTTTCATCTTGGCGATAAAACTTGACCCATGTATCTAAACTAGAATCCTCTAAGCTTTGCTTAGTGCGGCCATTACCCCGCTCTACTCCCGTAATTGTTTGTGCTAATAAATCTAAGTAATCCTGCTGACTAATTAAGCCCGTGCGCAGCAGCGTTAAATCATCGTAATACGAGGTAATCCCTTCAAATGCCCACAATAAACGCGTGTAATTTTCTTGGCTTAAATCATAAGGGGCATAAGCCGCAGGTTTTATTCGTTTAACATTCCAGCTATGAAAATACTCATGGCTGCAAAGGCCTAAGAATTGGCGATAACCTGCTTTGATTTGTGTTTCATGCGCTAAAGGTAAATCATCCCGATTACACATTAATGCCGTGGATGATCGATGCTCCAATCCACCATAACCATCGCCAAGCGCCATCGTCATAAACAGGTAGCGATCAAATGGTGCTGGCTCGCCAAATAAACGAATTTGATATTCGCAAATTTGTTTTAAATCGCTTTTTAGCCGTTTTAAATCGGTATTATGCCGGCCAGCAATCACTATATCGTGAGGGATGCCACATGCTTTAAAGCTGATCTGGCTAAATTCCCCCATTTCAACAGGGTGATCAATAAGCTCATCATAATTAGCCGCTTGATAACGGCCAAATTGACCTGCTTTAGCGTCATCCCTAGTTAAAGTTGTAGCGATTTTCCACTGCTTATATGCCTTACCCTCGGGTGCCGCTATTTCAACATAGCAGGGATTGCTTTCTTGGCCTTGTACGGCCAAAAACACACTGGTGCCATTAAAAAAACCACGGCTTTGATCTAAATAAGCACCACGTACCGATAAATCCCAGGCGTAAACACTGTAATGAATTTCTAATGGGCCTTTAACACTGGCAGCCTGCCACGTGTGTTTATCACACTTATCTAGCATTACCGGCTTGCCAGCTGATTCGGCACGGATCTCAACAATATTGCGAGAAAATTCACGAATTAAATAACTACCCGGAATCCACGTAGGCAGCCACAAGCGCTGGCCATTTTTATCTGGTTTATTAATTGTAATAGAAACGTGAAAAAGATGGGCATGCAAAGACGCTGGGACAATTTTATATAGAATGTTCATTATTATTCTTTAAAAAAAGTATCTAGAAAAGTCTGCTTACTAAGCGTTTAGAAAGAAATGTCATTTACAGGTAGATGTGTTTATCTAAAATACAGTGTAAAAATGGCTAAAAATATAGCCTTATTTAGTAAAAAATAGCTTTACTTTCTAAAATATTAGTAATCAAATTAATTTTTATGCAAGCCAATTTGGTTACGCCCCGCCCCCTTAGCCTGATAAAGCGCCTGATCTGCGGCATCAATCAATTGCTGAGCATCCATATTTGGCTTTAATGCGGCCACACCCGCACTAAATGTAACGTTAAATTGAATATCTCCGGATGATTGAGTTAACTCAGCAAAACGCATACGCCACTCATCTAGCTTTTGAGCTGCTCGAATTAAGCTTGTTTCAACAAAAAAAACGGCAAATTCTTCACCGCCATAGCGCCCCACTGAGCCATCACCATTAATAGATTGACGCAATAAGCGCGCTAAGCTCTTAATCACTTGATCGCCAATTCCATGACCATAAGAATCATTAATTTTTTTGAAATAATCAATATCAATCATAGCAAAAGAGAGTGAAAGCGATTCTCTTTTTGCCCGAATAACTTCACGCTCAAGTAATTCAATAATATTGGTATGATTTAGCAAGGCAGTTAGGCTATCACAAGTCATCCACCGCCGTAATGAGCGATAGCGAGCACAGGTAATCGTAACCGAGGCAACTAGCTCTTCTCTAGGCATGCTTTTAACCCAGAAATCATCCCCTCCCATACTACGAGCCATAAGCTGTTTATTACGATTGGTTTCTGTAGATAAAAAAACAATCGGAATACTATCAAATTGAGTGTATTGGCGAATCACTTTAGCAATTTCATTGCCCGAGCATTGCGGCATATACACATCCATCAACACAATATCGGGAACAAACCGCTCTAATAATAAAAATACTTCTAAAGGGTTTTTTAAAAGCTGGACTTGCATGCCCGCTTGGCCAAGCGCATCTGCATTAAATTTCCCCATTGCCTCTGAATCATCAACAATTAACACTCGATAAGGAGTATTACGTGAGCGCTCTAGCAAGACATCTAGCCTATCAATGAGTTTTTGAATATCTAAAGGAAAATAAATAAAATCTGTAATACCATTATTCATGAGCTCTATTTGTTGAGAGATATTCAAAGTAGAGGTTAGATATAAAATAGGCCCACGCGACAATTTGACCATAAATGGCAAAATTTGCTCCGTCGAGCAATCCTCTAAGCCCGCTTCTCCCAACAAAACAGCAAAGGGCGGCGTGGTATGCATGGCGGCCAAAAATGGACTTTGCTTTAAAAAAACATGGCATTCAAAGCCAAAAAATGTAAGCTGTTTAGCTAATTCAGCACCTCCTTGTGCTTGCCTAGCAGAAACATACACGATAGGCTTTATTGATTTTTCAGTCATTTTCAATCCAGTTTCATACTTAATTAAGCTTAAAATACCGCCATTTTTTATTCAGTACAGCTAAATTTATCTACTCCTTATAAAATAGCTGAAAACACTCAGCCACGTTTATGTATGTTTCATCAACATTAGGTTTCCCCATTATTTTTACGCTCAAACTCATGCAGTTGTCGCCGCCATTTTTTACTTGGCCGGCCCTCCCCGCTAGGATGATCGAACCGAGGAGCTAATTGCCGCGCTTCACGCTCATGCTCTCTTTTTTGCTGGCTTGCCAAGCTTTCTGCGTAAAGTAGGCGTGCAGCAGTTGCAGGGCCTCGCTGCTCAGAAACACCAAGTACTGTTACTTCAAATGCTCCTTGCTCAGTATGAATACGCAGTAGATCCCCTAATTTTACCGTTCGAGCGGGTTTAATTCGCTCTTTATTTAGATGCACATGCCCCGCATCAATCGCGGCACTGGCCAAAGAGCGTGTTTTAAAAAACCGTGCCGCCCACAGCCATTTATCGATCCGCACAGCTTTTACATTGTCCATTTTACGCTCCAGAAACAAAAACACCCCGCATGGCGGGGTGTTTTATTGCAATCATTCAAGCAAAGCTTAGTGTGTTTTTGCTTTGAAATGACGACGACGATCTGTTTCGTTTAAGTAACGCTTACGGATACGGATGCTGGTTGGTGTAATTTCAACCAATTCATCATCATCAATAAACTCAACTGCTGATTCCAACGTCATTTTGATCGCTGTTGTCAAACGAACGGCTTCATCCGTACCGGATGCGCGAACGTTGGTCAGTTGCTTACCCTTAACTGGGTTAACCACCAAGTCGTTATCACGAGTGTGAATACCGATAACCATACCTTCGTACAGTTTGTCGCCTGGGGCTACAAACATACGACCGCGGTCTTCCAGCTTCCACAGTGCGTAGGCAACTGCTTCGCCGTTTTCTTGTGAAACCAATACGCCGTTATGGCGACCTGGCATATCAGCCTTAGCTGGAGCGTAGTCGTCAAATACGTGACCGATCAAGCCAGTACCACGAGTCATAGTCATGAAATCGCCTTGGAACCCAATCAAACCACGTGCTGGAATATGGTATTCCAGACGAGTACGGCCTTGACCGTCAGATTCCATATTGGTCAGCTCACCACGGCGGCGACCAATTTCTTCCATCACGCCACCTTGATGTTCATCTTCAAGATCGATAGATAGGTTTTCGTATGGCTCGCACTTCACACCATTGATTTCTTTGTAAACAACACGTGGTTTAGCCACGGCCATTTCAAAGCCTTCACGGCGCATGTTTTCTAGCAGAATAGTCAGATGTAATTCACCACGACCTGAAACACGGAAAATATCTGCATCTTCAGTGTCTTCTACACGCAGAGCCACATTGATCAGCAGTTCTTTAGTCAGGCGATCACGGATCTGACGGCTAGTAACGAATTTACCTTCAGTGCCCGCTAATGGTGAAGTGTTCACCATAAAGTCCATAGTCAGTGTTGGCTCATCGATGGTTAACATCGGTACGCCTACTGGCAAGTCTTTATCACAGATGGTTACACCGATACCGATCTCATCTAAACCAGAAATAATAACGATGTCGCCAGCTTGTGCTTCTTCAACCGCTACGCGTTCCAAACCTTGGAAACCCAGCACTTGATTGATACGGCCTTGGCCAACTTGATCATCGTGGTTCATGACTACAACGGCTTGACCTGGCTTGATACGGCCATTCAAGACGCGACCTACCCCAAGACGACCGGTGTAAGTAGAGTAATCCAGTGCAGAAATTTGTAACTGCAACGGTGCATCTGGATCGCCAACTGGGGCTTGAACATGAGTCAGCACAGTATCAAGCAATGGACGCATGGTATCGGACTCAGCTTCAAGTTCGAGCTTAGCGTAGCCATTTAGCGCAGATGCGTAGATCACTGGGAAATCGAGCTGTTCATCAGTTGCGCCTAGCTTGTCGAATAAATCGAAAGTTTGGTCTACAACCCAATCCGGACGCGCACCAGGGCGGTCGATTTTGTTAATCACAACAATAGGTTTCAGACCCAAAGCCAATGCTTTTTTGGTCACGAAACGGGTTTGTGGCATTGGGCCATCAACCGCGTCAACCAGCAGCAATACACCATCAACCATGCCCAACACGCGCTCTACTTCACCACCGAAATCGGCGTGACCTGGAGTGTCTACGATGTTGATATGATAGCCTTCGTATTGAAGGGAGGTGTTCTTAGCCAAAATAGTGATACCGCGCTCTTTTTCGATATCATTACTGTCCATCACGCGTTCTGTAACCTGTTGGTTATCGCGGAAAGTGCCGGACTGGCGGAGGAGTTTGTCAACGAGGGTAGTCTTACCGTGGTCAACGTGGGCAATAATTGCAATATTACGAATGGCGCGGGTTGTCATTGTCTGGGCTGCAGATTTGTAAAAAAGTGCGCGATTGTACCACGCGAAGTGCCACGTGCTACTAAGTTCCTTCACCTTAGGAAATAATTATTAAAAATCAGTTGATTACTGGCCATCCCAAACCGGCAATCGACTACCAATTATTCTAAATTAAGCAGTAGCCGTAGTTCTTACTAGCTCAAACATCAATCCCGCTTGACTGGATGAGCGGGTATCCGCGAGGGGTGTATTGCTGCTGGCGTGATAGCTATAAACCAAAGAATATTTGGTCTGTGCAGTGCGATTACGGCTTGCTGCATGAAAGGTGCGAGCATCAAACAGCACCACATCGCCTGCGGCCAAAGAAGGAAATTGTGCCTGAGCCACCCAAGATGCCGCTTTAGGGTGATCGGCCATTAGAAATTCATTTTTATCATAAGCATCGCTTGGAAAATCAACTCGATGTGATCCTGGTACAAAGCCCAAGCCACCGTTTTCTGTGGTTTCATCCCCCAAAGCCAACCACGCAGAAACCAATTCTGGGCGACTAAAGCACCAGTAGCGTACATCGCGGTGCCAGCGCGTATCGCTACTAAAGCTGGGCTGCTTACTCATTAAACTATTGTGATGCGCTTGGGTAAGGGTGATCTGTGGCGTATCCAACAAGCTACTTATAATAGTGAGTAGTGCTAAATCCCCTGCCCACTCGGCAAATATTGGATCTCGCCCTGCCATATTTCTTAAACGCCGGATCGTGCCACCACCTATATCTGCAGTAGAAGTGGGTGCTCCTGGATAACCCAGCTCCGCTTCCAGCTCAAAAGGAGGAATACGCTGAGCGACGGCATCCATCGCCACCTTGCGAATTTGATTGACTCGCTCCAGTGCAACAAAGCCACGCAAAACGACGACGCCATCCGCTTTGAAGCGCGTATATAGCGAGGCTAAATCAATGGGCAGGCAAAATTGGGCAAGCAAGACCGTTACTCCGGCAGATAAAGTCAAATTGTAACAGTCCCTATTTGGCCCCGTCTTGCCTTAGCCGTGCATTTCATACCTTGGAAATCCCTTACAAGCTCAGCCCTTTTGGTCAAGATCTTCTTCTAAAACAGATCTTACACCCTGCAATTTTCTTTATTTATAAGCATCTCAGCCGCCAGCCAGCCGTTATCAATGTGCTGTTTACGCCCAAATTATCCCCTATATTTATCTCCCTCCAAAGCGAGGATAGAAACTTGCCCCCACTTCAGCCACCATCAATCCGTACCCTCTTTTCCCCATTTAAGGTGTAGCTAGCCAAGCTGCCATGTAAGAGGCATGATCAAAAACTCGCCCCTTACCGAGCCTAGCCCATGAATAAATTTGTCTCCCTTTCTTTATTGGCCGCTGGCTTTATCACCGTTTTGGTTGGCTATACCAGTTCGGCAGCGATTGTGTTTCAGGCGGCAAGTAGTGCAGGAGCTACGGCTGGGCAGCTAGCTTCTTGGATGTGGGCCTTAGGGCTGGGCATGGGTTTAAGCTGTATTGGCTTATCGCTACGCTATAAAGATCCCGTCGTCACCGCTTGGTCTACCCCTGGCGCGGCATTACTGGCTGGCAGCTTGGCAGGCGTACCCATGGGGGAAGCCATTGCCGCGTTTATGTTTTGCGCCGTCCTGATTACGCTCTGCGGCATCACTGGCTGGTTTGAACGCATCATGGGGCGGATTCCATTGCCCATTGCAGCAGCCATGCTCGCCGGAGTTTTAGCAAGGTTTGGCATCAATATTTTTACGGAAATGCAAGGCCAGTTTGTGCTCGTCTTCAGCATGTTTACCGCCTATTTAATCTGCAAAAGACTTTGGCCCCGTTATGCCATCATGCTGGTATTAGCGCTTGGAATAGGGATTGCATCCACTCAAGATTTATTGCACCTACAAGGGCTTAAGTTGGCTTTAGCCAAGCCAGAATGGATGATGCCCATTTTTAATTGGCAAACCATGCTTAGCATCGGCATCCCACTGTTTGTGGTGACGATGGCCTCACAAAATATGGCGGGTGTGGCAGTGATTCGCGCCAATGGCTACAACACACCGGTTTCTCCACTACTGACATGGACAGGGCTAACGACTCTACTGCTTGCGCCATTTGGTTGTTTCTCGCTTAATTTGGCGGCCATTACCGCAGCGATTTGCATGGGTAAAGAAGCGCACGAAGACCCAGCCCAGCGCTATAAAGCCAGCATTGCCGCCGGATGTTTTTATTTATTACTCGGGCTATTTGGCGCCACGATTGGGGCGCTATTTACAGCCTTTCCAAAGGCTCTTGTATTGGCGATTGCAGGTCTTGCCCTGCTTGGCACCATTGCCAATAGTTTAAACATGGCAATGAGCCATGAAAAATTTCGTGAACCAGCCATCATTACTTTTTTAGTCACCCTATCTGGTGTTTCCTTAATGGGAATTGGCCCAGCATTTTGGGGGCTGATTGCCGGGGCCATCGCCAGCATGATTTTATCTACCTAAGCCGACAGCAGCCTTGCTAGGCTGTTTTACACCTCAAAAATCAGCTTTATCTAGATCTACTAAGCTCATTTCAAACCCGTAAAACAATACCTAGGGGAATTTCCTTACAAAAATAAACGCTGTTTAAAATGGGATTCATTCCACAAATGAGCTACGACGTATGTAAGCCAAATCAAACACGTGTTTGATTGGCTAAACAAGGAGCGCCACACCGCTCCATACGTTTTATAAAAAGCCATGAGGAATTTGGAATGAAATATTTTCTAAAATGCTTTGTATTATTTATATCCCTAGCCGCACCAGTCATGGCCACAGGCTACACACAGACCCGCTACCCAATTGTTTTAGTCCATGGTCTATTTGGTTTTGATCAAGTGCTAGGCGTTGATTACTTTTATAAAGTGCCACAAGCCCTACAGGCGGATGGCGCAAAAGTCTACGTTGCACAAGTTTCTGCCACCAATTCTAGCGAGCTAAGGGGGGAACAATTATTGGCGCAGGTAAAGCAAATTTTAGCCATTACAGGAGCTAGCAAAGTCAACCTCATCGGTCATAGCCATGGTGGCCCTACAACTCGCTATGTGGCATCGGTGCGGCCCGATCTAATTGCATCGGTAACCAATATTGCGGGGGTCAATAAAGGCTCTACCGTCGCAGATGTGGTTAGAAAAGTAGCTGCACCAGGCTCAGTCAATGAAAGCGTTGCCGTGCTCATTGCCGATGGGCTGGCTAAGCTGATTGGGCTTGCCTCACAGGATGGTAATCTGCCACAAAGCTCAAATGCAGCCCTCGATTCGCTGACCACAGCAGGCGCGGCCAAATTCAATGCTAAATTCCCCGAAGGCCTACCAGCAGGCAGTTGCAATGAAGGTGCCTATCAAGTCAATGGCGTGCGCTATTACTCTTGGAGCGGCGCCAGCCCACTCACCAATATTTTTGATATCAGCGATGCCGCGATGGGGTTAACTTCATTGGCATTTAAAGAAAAAAACGATGGCTTGGTTTCATCCTGCTCTAGCCATTTAGGCCAAGTGCTTCGTGATGATTACCGCATGAATCACTTAGATGAGATCAATCAATTTATTGGGATTGTTAGCTTATTTGAGACCAATCCCGTTAGTGTATTTAGGCAGCACGCCAATCGTTTAAAGAACGCAGGTTTGTAATGCTGCGTTGGATTTTTGCGGCGATGGCGGCCACCGTAATTTTGGTGGCTGCTGCGGCTTGGTCACTCAAGCCAGCACCGGCAGCCGCCCCGGTCGCAGCCATTCAAGCAAAGCCCAACTTTGCTCCCTCATTATTTGGCACTTTACCCGATGGCGATATAGAGCCCGCTAAGGGGGAGCTACAACTTAACCAGGCCTTGCTGCGCCGTTTTGATTATTACTTGGCCACCGTTGGTGAGCGCTCCCTCTCCGACATCATGGCGCAAATCGGCCAAGATTTAGACCGTGAACTCAAACCCGTTGCCGCCAAAGAAGCCAAGCGAATCTTGGCGCAATATATTCAATTTAAACGCGCTTTAAGCGAGCTCGCCAACAACCCAGCCATCGCCGGACAAAGTATTGCCACCATGCGTTTACGGCTTGCTGCCATCCAAAACACCCGCAGCCGATTTTTTAACCGAGCTGAGATTGCTGCTTTATTTGCCGATGAAGATCAACAAGACGAGCTGCTTTTGGATCGCTTAGTGATTAATCAAGATACCCAACTCAATGCCACGCAAAAAGCGCAAAAACAAGCCGCGCTTGATGCAAAATTAAGCCCCGCTGAGCAACAAGCACGTGCGGGCCTGATTGCGCATTTAAGCTTGGCCGCAAATATTCAATCCGCAAAATCACAGGGTGCAACAGCAAACCAACTACATGCACTAAGAAGCGCTAGCGTGGGGGAGCAGGCTGCGGATCGGCTAGCCGCCTTAGACCAAGAAGAAAACCAGTGGCAGGCCAAAATTGATCGCTATCTTATTGCTAAAGCCAATGCCATCCATGCTTTGCCAAATACCGAGCAAAACACCGCCATCCAAAAGCTACGTGATGCCAACTTTAGTCCACTAGAGCAAAAGCGCTTAGGCGCATTTGAATAAAACGACCACATGGCGGCTTAGGCTAAGAAGCGTAAGCCGCCACAAATCACGTCTCTGCAATGCCTGTTAATTGCGCTTCAATGGATTGGTGTGGCAGGGCAAGGTATTCCTCAGATTGCATCTCGGTTAAACGGCTAGCGGTGCGAAAAAACTCGCTCGCTTGCACACCTTCTTGGTACAGCGAGTCCACGGGCACTGCGGCTGAGATAATCAACTTAACGCGGTGGTCATAAAATACATCCACCAGCCAAGTAAACCGCCTTGCCTCAGCAGCCTGATGACCCGCCAACTTTGGGATATCCGACACCATCACCGTATGATAGCTATGTGCAATTTGCAAATAATCTGCTTGCCCGCGTGCATCACCGCAAATTGTAAAAAAATCAAACCACACCACTCCTGCCGCCACCCGTTTGGCCTTAATGGTGCGCCCTTCTATTTTAAGCTGCGGCGCACCGTCTTTACTGGTGGCCATAGCCGAAAACAGACTATCTAGCTCGCCAACGCTCTCTGCCGTATTAGGGGTAAGATAGGTTCTAGCTTGGGTAAGAGTGCGCATGCGGTAATCATTTCCCCCATCCAAATTAAACACATCTAGCGTGTTATTGAGCAGGGCAGTAGTTGGCAAAAAATTACTGCGCTGCAAACCATTGGGGTACAAGCCATCAGGCGGGTAATTAGAAGTGGTGACCAGCACTACGCCGCGCTTAAATAAATGCTCCATCAGCCGCCCCAAAATCATCGCGTCGGCAATATCTGAGACATGAAACTCATCAAAACACAGCACACGCACTGATTTAGCAATTTTTGTCGCTACAGCTGCTAAAGGGTCTGTCTCCCCTTTTAGCTGACGCAATTCATGATGAACTTCTTGCATAAACTGATGAAAGTGCAGCCGTTTCTTACGCTTATAAGGCAGAGCAGCATAAAACGCATCCATCAAAAAACTTTTGCCCCGCCCCACGCCACCCCAAAAATACAAGCCGCGTGGTAAATCTGGCTGCGGCAGCAAAGACTTACCAAACAAGCGGCTACGCTTGGTTTTAAAGAAGATCAATTGATGATAAAGCGCATCTAGGCGATCAATCGCCTCGGCCTGAGCAGGATCTGGAATAAAGCTTGGGCTGGTGCTAAGGCCAGCATACCAAACCTTAGGGCTAGTTCCTTGCGTTGGCGGGGCAATAACGTGTAGAGACATTACTAAAGCCTTTCGAGTAACAAGCCTCAATTATAAAGCCAGCAAGCACTTTTCCCTATTTTTATGAGCCCCAAACTTGCATTTCTTTCCCTCTCTGAATAAGCCCTCCCAGCTCCAAGCAAGACACAAAAACCTACTCCAGCCGCCGAGCAGGAAAAAATGACAATCGCAAGCACGCCTCTACCATTTACACCTTACAACTCACTATAACGGCTGTAGCTACTAGCAAAGCTTTCGTTACTGATGATAAGTGTGCGATTGCGCTTATCGGCCTTATTGATGACGTTAAGCTCAACATATTAGTTAAAGGACTTTCTCATGCATAACATCAGTGTTAGAGGCAAACTATTTATTGGTTTTGCCGTGGTTTTAGTTCTGCTGGCCATCATGGCAATCCTAAGCTTAAAAAGCATGGGGCAAATCGATGATGCTATGCGCGACCTAATAGAAGATCGCTACCCCAAGATTGCGCTATCCAACGATTTAATGAATTTATCTCTCGACAACGGCAGGCAGGTACGCAATATAGCACTCTCCCCTGATAAAGAAGATGACGAAAAAGCCCTCAGTAAGATAAATGAAAACCGTAAAAAAACAGTTGAAAAACTACAAGACTTAGATAAAAGAATTACCACCACTAAGGGGCGCGAGCTATTTGAAAAAATGAGTCAAGCGGAGAAAAATTTAGGTACTAAACTTGATGAGTTTCAAAAAATAGCAAATGACTCCACTCAAGCTTGGGCATTTATAAAAACCCAAGTGGCACCTAATAACAATGCTTATATTAAAGCACTCGATGAAATGGCCGTTTTTCAAGAAGGTTTAATGCAGAAAAATAAAGAATCAGCCTATGCTAGCTATACCTCTGCCAAATCAGTTTTGATTAGCGCTAGTATAATTGCCATCATATTGGGCCTATTTATGGCATTTTATATTGCGAATCTAATTACTAAACCACTGACACAAGTTGCAGCAGTGGCCAAAGAAATTGCCAATGGTGATCTTTCTTACAATTGGCAAAATATTACCATTCACAATGATGAAATTGGCACATTACAAAATGACATCAAAAAAATGCATGGCAGTCTGCGTGCGATTATTCAAATGATGATGGATAACTCGCACGCGGTTTCAGCCGCTGCCAGAGAATTAGCCTCGGCATCACAACAAGTATCAGTAAGCACAGATCAACAAACCGCATCCGCTAGCTCAATGGCCGCAGCAGTTGAGCAAATGAGCACCAGCATGGATCAAGTGGCCTCCAACACCGAAGACGTAAGCAGCCAAGCTTCTGAAGCAGGAGCATTGGCTCAATCGGGCAGTAACGACGTGCAATCAGCAGCCAAAGAGATGGAAGAGATCGCCAAAGATGTTGGCAATGCCTCTGAAAAAATTGAAGGCCTAGGTAAGCAAATTGAAGAAATCGGCAGCATTGTTGTGGTGATTCGTGAAGTAGCCGATCAAACAAATTTATTAGCGCTCAATGCTGCAATTGAAGCGGCCAGAGCCGGTGAGCAAGGCCGTGGCTTTGCCGTAGTCGCCGATGAAGTCAGAAAGCTCGCTGAGCGTACCACCTCATCTGCAGCGCAAATCACCGCGATGGTCAGTGCCATTCAGCAAGGCGCACACGATGCAATTGGCAGCATGCAAAATGGGCATAAGCGCGTAGGGGATGGTTTAACGCTCACCAATCAAGCCAGAGAGAGCATTCTTAAAATCGATAATAGTAGCCATGACGTGATTAGCTCGGTAACGAACATCACCGATCAAATGCAAGAACAGCGCACCGCCGCACGCGATTTAGCCTTAAATGTTGAGAAAATAGCCCAAATGACCGAAGAAAACGCGGTTGCAGTGCGCAGCATGGCCTCATCCATTGTTGGGCTGGACGATATGGCTAAGCAGCTCAGCGCATCAGTTACGCGGTTCCGCCTAAGCTAATCAGCAGCAAGGGGCGCACTGCACCGCCCCTCCCGCCTTTATTCAGTTCGATCTGGCTGGAGTAAACCGCCCTTATTTTGCATCTCGATACTTAGCCATCAAACGCACATAATGCGCCGCAGAGTAATTAAAGTTGGCAAGCTCTGCCTCAGTAAGCAGGCGCTTTTTCTCTGCTGGGCGGCCCATATACAGCCAACCTGATTCTAAAACACGATTTGGCGGCACTAATGAACCGGCCCCAATCATCACACGATCTTGGATCACCACTCTATCTAGCACAATCGTGCCCATACCTATCAAACACTCATTACCAATAGTGCAACCATGCAACATCACACCGTGGCCAATGGTGACGCGCTCGCCGATCACCAAGGGCGCGCCTAGTGGATCATCCGCACGTTTGTGGCTAACGTGCAACACCGCACAGTCTTGCACATTGCTATCTTTGCCAATGCTAATTGCGTTCACATCCCCACGAATTACCGCGCCCGGCCACACCGAAGCACACTCTCCCAAGCTAACTTCACCTATCACCTGTGCCGATTCATGTACCCAAGCACCCTCTGCTACGACTGGTTTAATGCCATCAAATACGCCAATTGCCATGACTTTAAATCCTTTTAAAAAATCTATTGTAAGCGATAGCTACCTTGCTTTTACTTAGCTATCCTCAATAATCTATTGCATATGCCATAAGAATCATTATCATCTGCCTTTTACAAGTGCTTGAGAGTATTCAATGAAACGATTCAATCGCGTTCTGTGCGCCGCCATGACGACCGGTCTACTGCTGACACCCCTAGCATCCCAAGCGGCAGACATTACAACCAGCGCCGCACTCGAACAATACTCAAGCATTGTGCACGCAAGCTATAGCGATAGCATTGCCGCTGCACGTGAAATGAGCGCCGTGATTGATGCGTTTTTAGCCGCCCCTAGCGCAGAAAGCCTTGCAAGCGCCCGCAAAGCTTGGCTATCTGCCCGTGAGTTTTACCTGCCTACCGAAGCTTACCGCTTCTACTCCGGCCCGATTGATGATGCGCAAGGGCCAGAGGGCCGTATCAATGCTTGGCCAATCGATGAAAGCTATATTGATTATGTAAAAGGTAAAGCCAAAGCAGGGATTATCAACAATCCTAAAGTGGCCATTACCAAAGAAAAACTGAAATCACTGAATGAAAAAGGCGGCGAAGAAAACGTCTCCACTGGCTGGCACGCGATTGAATTTTTGCTCTGGGGCCAAGACTTTAACGCTAAGGGCCCAGGTGATCGTAAGTTTACAGATTTTATAGATGGCAAAACCGCCAATGCAGACCGCCGCCGCCTTTACATGAAATTAGCAAACGAGATGCTAATCGAAGATCTGGAATACGTGGCTAAGCAATGGGCACCTGCAGAACAAAACTATCGTCAGCGCTTTGTTGCTGGCGATAAAGAAAGCCTGAAAAAAGCCCTAACCGGCCTTGGCGTACTAACCCGTGGCGAGCTAGCAGGCCAGCGCATGGAAGTCGCAATGGATACGCAAAATCAAGAAGACGAGCACTCCTGCTTCTCTGATAACACCCACCGCGACATCATCGGCGATATCGTCGGCATGCAAAACGTATGGGAAGGCCGCTATACCGGCAAAGACGGCAAAACACTGGAAGGCGCAAGCTTTAAAACGCTAGTTGCGCAAAAAAACCCAGCCATTGCTGACTTAGTAAGCGCCGATATTGCACAAAGCTTAAAGCTGGCCAATGAAATCCAAGCGCCTTTTGACCAAGAAATCATCGGCAAAAAAGACGCTCCAGGGCGCAAACGCGTGCAAGCCGTGATCGATTCCTTAAAAAAACAGGGTAAAGATCTAGTCGCCGCAGCTGAAACACTGGGCGTTAAGCGTTTAACGACCAAGCAGCCTTAGAACTTAGCCAAAAGTACGCCTTATTCAGGTGGGCAAGTTTTATGCTCACGTATGCATCAATGTAGGCCATATGCCAAAAAATTCATCTTGTTGCAAAAGCCGTATTTTTTCATGGCACGGTTTAAATTGATGCGCATAGGGTGGCAAGGTAAACCGCTTTGCCCACCCTATATATGGCGTTTTAAATAAAGACGTTAATGCCGGCTAGATCATTCACTTCTAGGACGGATAAAACGGCACGCATTCGTAATAAACAGCCCTGCTCACGATAATCGTGGCAGGGCCTTTGCCATTCAAGGCCTGCTCCATGATAAAAATATCGCTTCGCCTTGCTCTACTCAGCTCGGCCCTTCTTGCCTCTGCCGCCATTGCTTATGGCACCAGCCCGCTCGCCCTATTTGAGGAAGGCGAAGATCGCCCTGGCGGCGTGGCTGCAACGGCTGACGATCATGGCCGTAATGCCTTTTCGCTAGATGCACCCGCCCTTACAGAGCAACAAAAAACTGACTTTGCTGTCGGTAACTCCTTTTTTAAGAAGCCTTGGGTAGCCGCGCCATCCTCCACCACCGCCCGAGATGGCCTTGGCCCGCACTTTGTAGCCAGATCCTGTGGGGCCTGTCATACCGAAGACGGCCGTGGCTCACCGCCCAATTTTACTAATGGCCTGCAAGATGAGCAGCCGCTCTCCTTGCTACTGAGGCTGTCTATTCCTGGCAACAAGCCAGACCCACGCTATGGTGGCCAGTTTAATAATGATGCGGTTGAAGGGGTAAAGCCTGAAGGCAAAGTCAATATCACTTACCGTGAAATAGCAGGGCAATTTGCTGACGGCGAGCCATACAGCCTGCGCGCGCCCACTTACACACTCGGTGATTTAGCTTATGGAAAAACCCATTCTAAGCTGATGATGTCCCCACGTGTTGCCCCGCAAATGATCGGACTTGGCTTACTGGAAGCCATCAGCGAAAAGGATATTCTAGCCAATGCTGCCCGTCAAAAAGCCGAAGGGTTGGGCATTAAAGGCAAGCCCAACTATGTAAGCGACGTATATTCAGGCAAAACCATGCTGGGCCGCTTTGGCTGGAAAGCCAATGTTGCCACCGTAGCTCATCAATCTGCGGGTGCATTTAACGGCGATATCGGCATCACTTCTAAGCATTTTCCAAAAGAAGAATGCATGCCGGTGCAAAAAGATTGCTTACACGCGCCCAATGGTGGCAAGCCAGAAATCAGCGAAAAGATACTCGATAAAGTAATTTTATACAGCCGCACTCTAGCCGTCCCATCGCGCCGTGATCCGCAAAACCCTGATGTTTTGCGTGGCAAACAGGTATTTAAAGAAAGCAACTGTGTCAGCTGCCATACAGCAAGCTATACCACCGCTCACTTTAAAGCCGTGCCGGTCTTATCTGGACAAAAAATCTGGCCCTATACCGACTTACTGATCCATGACATGGGAGATGGCTTAGCCGATGGCCGCCCAGATGGCTTAGCCAATGGCAAGCAATGGAAAACACCGCCGCTTTGGGGCTTAGGCTTGGTGCCTGCCGTGAACGAGCATAGCCAATATCTGCACGATGGCCGCGCCCGCAATCTGGTGGAAGCCGTACTTTGGCATGGGGGCGAGGCAGAAAACGCCAAGCAAGCCGTATTGAAACTATCTAAAGCAGACCGAGATATGCTGCTGAAGTTTTTGCAATCACTCTAAACATAGGTAGAGGAACGGCATACCGTACCCTATAGGCACACTAATACATTGCCATGCAAATCATGTATGGCGGGTGCAAGCAAAAAATAAGGATATGAATTAGCGGGTTAAACCTCAAACCACAAAGAACACAGAGACCCACAGAGTTTCACAGAGAATAATAAGGCCCTTTTTTGAGTCTTTCTCCGTGTCCTCTGTGCTCTCACTACCTCTGTGCTCAAGGTTTAGCGCTATTTCATACTCAGTTAAGGTTTTAGTTTGCGCAGATGGGATTGCACCCGCCCTAAGAAAACATGCCTCTCCAAAGCGGCATTTAATCATGACAATGAGTGATGCATATAGGGCCACAACATGCCGAACCACTAAAAACACCACATGAAACTCGCCCTTATTCTAAGCACCGCCCTGCTCAGCCCTCTCGTTCACGCCGAGCCAACCATCCCCACGCCAGAATTCAGCGTGCGCTGGCTAGAGGAAGCTTACCTGCCACGGCACAAAATATTGCTTGCCGCCAGCGATGCCTTTGCCACGCAAAGCAAGGCCTTTTGTGCCGCGCCCAATGAAAAAAGCCTGGCCACCACCCGCAATACTTGGAAGCAAGCCGCCCTAGCCTGGCACGCCATGGATGCTGCGCCAGGCGGGCCCATTGTGCTGGAAAGAACGGGCCGCAAGATTGATTTTTGGCCAACGCGTGAAGCCGACATCGAGGACATGATTCCTAAGGGTTTGGATGAGCGTAATGTAGGCGCACGTGGCCTACCCGCCGCCGAATATCTGCTCTGGGGCAATCAAGAGCCCAGGGCCCAGCTAGCCAAACTCAAAGCGCAAGATCGCTGCCTTTATCTAGTGGGCATTAGCGAGCGTATTGTCAGCGATGTGAGCTTACTTAACGCAGGTTGGCAGAACTATCACCAGCAGCTGGGCGCAGAAAACCCGTTTTTCCGCCAAAATTTACTGCCAGAAACACTAAATCTGATGCTAGGCGCGCTGGACAGCCAAGCCAAACGCCTGCCCAAAGAAGCCAAACGCGAAGCCTTTGCCGAGTGGCGCAGTGGCACGGGCAAAGCCAGCTCAGTGGCCGTCCTCAATACCGTCGCTAGCACGCTCTTTAGCCCAAGCGGCGGCATTACCCTGCTACTGGCCGACAAACCCGAAGTGATCGCTAAAGTAAAAACTGCCATCGCTAATGCCAAAACCGCACAGGCTGCCATACCAGAAGCCTTTGACAGCCCTGCCGCCAAAGCAGCACGCAGCAATTATCTGGCTAGCATTAAAGAACTCAAACGCAGCATAGAAACCGATGTGGCCGAAGCGCTCGACCTGACACTGGGTTTATCTGAATCGGATGGGGATTGACTCCGCTAGAATCCGAGCCCGAGCCAAACCCTGAACCACAGAGAACACAAAGAGCACTGAGAATCACAGAGAAATTCGCTATGTTTGACATATTTTCCCTCTGTGAAACGCTGTGGTTCTCTGTGGTTTAAGAATGAGCGCCAAGTACGCTGCACCCTCTATATAAGCGAGCTTACAATGCGCACTGATCCATCCCGACGCCGCTTTCTACAAAGCCTAGCCTTACTGGCTTTGCCTGTTTTTGCCAAAGGTGAAGATACGCTAGGCCCTGTACCGACTTTACTGGCGGCACGCTGGGATAAATCCTTTGGCTCTGTAGCCGGAGCCACGGTAGCCACGCCTAGCCGAGGCCACGGCATTATTCCGGTATCCGCCTCTGAAGCGATTGTGATCGCGCGTCGGCCTGGCTATTGGATGATGCGCGTCAATTGGCAAAGTGGTGAAATCGTCCGGCAGCTTGCCGCCGCCCCCGAACGCCACTTCTTTGGCCACGCCGTACTCAGCCCAGATGGCAAACAACTGCTCGCCAGTGAAAACAATATTCAAACAGGCCAAGGCCTGATCGGCATTTATCATCCGGCCACGCTGCAAAGATTGGGCGAGCTTCCCAGCCACGGCATCGGCCCGCACGAGCTGATATTTATTGATGAACAAACGCTGGCGATTGCCAACGGCGGCATTCTAACCCTGCCACAAAGCGGCCGTAATAAGCTTAATCTGGCCAGCATGGAGCCCAGCATCGTGCTGCTCGACTGGCCTTCCGGCAAAAAACGCAGCCAGCACATCCTGCCGGATCCCTCACTCAGCCTGCGCCATCTGGCATTAGCCGAGGACGGCACGCTGGGCATCGCCATTCAGGCCGAATCCAGCACAGGGAGCAGCGTGGACGACGCTCCGCTGCTGGCTATTTTAAAAGACGGCCAATTCAGCCTTGCCCAAACCCTGCCCGGCCTAGGTGGCTATGCAGCCAGTATCGCGGCGGTGGGCAATCAGTTTATTGTAAGCGCATTGGAGGGCAACGCCCTTGCGCTATGGGATACAAACGGCCGCGCCACCCAACAATACGGCCTGCTCCGCCCTGCAGGCATTGCCGCATGGCAGGGCAAAGCACTGATCAGCACCGAGCTGGGCGTAATCACCCAGCTAGACCCGCACAACGGCAAGCTTACCCCTCTTGCCAGCTACCCCAACATAAAATGGGACAATCATTTGATTTTGGCTTGAAGAAACTTACTGATTTACACTAACGATCACATCTCATCGTCCGAGAGTTTTGCAAGCACCCACCTTGAATTACGCGCCATCGCGCGCATTTAGCCTCTATACCATTCTAAATACGTGAGCCAGCTGCATGAGCAATCCACTTCTCGATCTGACCGGCAAACTGCCTGATTACCCAAGCGTTAAACCGACACACATCAACCCAGCGCTCGATACTCTGCTGGCCAGCAGTGCAACTGCCGTCACGGCGGCCGAACAAGCCCAGAACCCAAGCTGGGAAAGCTTTGTAGAGCCGTTGGATGAAGCGCTCAATAAATTGGGCCTTGCATGGGGCGTGGTGGCTCACTTAGAAAGCGTGGTGACTACCCCTGAGCTGCGCGATGTTTACAACGCTAATATCGCCCGCATCTCTAATTTTTATACCGAGCTGGGCCAAAACGAGCGGCTGTATGCGCAATACAAGCTCATTGCAGCCAGCAGCGAATTCGCAACTTACAACTCAGCTAAAAAAACCATCATTGAAGACACACTACGTGATTTCCGCCTCTCTGGTGCGGAGCTAGCAGACGCGCAAAAACAACGCTTTGCCAAAATATCTGAAGAGCTTTCAGAGCTAACGGTTAAATTTGGCCAAAACGTGATGGATGCCACCGATGAGTGGGCGCTCTATCTTGAAGACATCGCCGAGCTGGATGGCCTGCCGCAAGACTGGCTGTCTGCCGCTAAATCTGCCGCCGAGGCAGATGGCAGAACCGGCTACAAAGTCACACTTAAACAGCCTAGCCAAGGCCCAGTAATGCAGTTTTGTAGCAATCGCTCATTGCGTGAAACGGTTTATCACGCCAACGTAACCCGCGCCGCAGAATTTGGCCCCGCCGAGCGCGATAACGGCCCACTGATTAGCCGCATTCACGCGCTACGCTCTGAAGCCGCTCAGTTGCTAGGTTTCAATAACTACAGCGAAGAATCACTCGCCACCAAAATGGCCGATACCCCTGCCCAAGTCGCCGAATTCTTGCGTAATTTAGGTCACGGTGCTAAGCCGTTTGCAGCCAAAGATCGTACCGAGCTAAAAACCTTTGCCAAAGAACAACTAGGGCTAAACGAGCTGGCCGTTTGGGATTACGGCTATGCGGCAGAAAAACTATCCGAAGCGAAATACGCTTTCTCTGCCCAAGAAGTCAAAGCCTACTTTACCGAAGACGCAGTGCTTGCAGGCCTATTTAAAGTGATCGAAACGCTCTACAGCCTACGCTTTGTTAAAGCCGATGCGCCGGTCTGGCACCCCGATGTAAACTACTACGCCCTGCAAAATATGGACGGTAGTGCTGTAGGTGGCCTATATCTGGATCTTTACGCCCGCACCGGCAAGCAAGGCGGCGCGTGGATGAACGATGTGCTTTCACGTAGCCGTAAAAGTGCGTCGCTGCAAAACCCAGTGGCGCTGGTGGTGTGTAACTTCGCGCGCGGAGTGGACGGCAAGCCTGCACTGCTTACCCACGACGATGTAATCACATTGTTCCACGAGTTTGGCCACGCCCTGCATCACCTCTTAACCGAAGTCGACGAATCCGGCGTATCCGGCATCAATGGCGTGGAGTGGGATGCAGTAGAGCTGCCTAGCCAGTTTATGGAAAACTTCTGCTGGGAATGGCAAGTTCTGCCCGATTTAACCCGCCATGTAGACAGCGGCGAGCCACTGCCGCGCGCACTATTCGATAAAATGCTAGCCGCCAAAAACTTTATGAGCGGCAGCGGCATGGTGCGCCAAGTTTTACTGTCTTTATTTGATATGGGCCTACACGCCAACGCAGATGTAGTCGACGCCGCCGCACACAATGCCGCACTGGTCGCCGAGTTTGAAACCCCCGTCGCTCCCGATTACAACCGCTGGTACAACACCTTTAGCCATATTTTTGCCGGTGGCTATGCAGCAGGTTATTACAGCTATAAATGGGCCGAAGTGCTGTCTGCCGACGCATATTCCGCCTTTGAAGAAGCCGCCGCAGCGGGCCAAGCCATCCTCGACCCAGTAACCGGCGCGCGCTTTCGTGCCGAAATATTGGCAAAAGGCGGCAGCCGCCCAGCCATCGATTCCTTCATCGCCTTCCGTGGCCGCAAACCAGAAGTGGCGGCCTTGCTGAGGCATAATGGATTGAGTGTTTAAAGGGATCCGCAAATAAGCAGCTAAACCTTCAGTCACATACAGAGCACAGCATTTACAGAGCAAGCCTAAAAACACTCTGTAAATACTGTGCTCTTTGTGGTTTAAAATAAGCTAAACGCTAGCCAATAAACGCCCTCTTCTTTATCATTAAAATAATCTCCTATTTAAGTGTTTATTTGATGAAAAAGCAATTAGCCCATTCATTAAAAAAAGGTGAAACTATTGGTTTCTTCTCGCCTTCATCCCCTGCTACTTTTTTTGCACCCTCTCGCTATAAACGCGCGCAGAATTATTTAATTAGCTGCGGCTATTTATTAAAACCGGGCAGCCTAACAGGTAAAGAAGCAAGCTATCGCTCTGGCAGTATTCAAGCCAGAGCCGATGAATTAAACACCCTGATTAGAGACCCAAACGTTCGCTGTATTATGTCTACCATCGGTGGCAGCAATTCTAATTCCATCCTGCCCTATATTGATTACGATGCTTTTATTGCAGACCCTAAAATTATTGTAGGCTATTCAGATGCCACCGCCATCTTGCTGGCCATCTATGCCAAAACTCAAATCCCTACTTTTTATGGCCCAGCCCTTGTTGCATCACTAGGTGAATTCCCCCCCTTAGTTGACCAAACCTTTAGCTACTTCTTGGATATGGTTAGCGATCAAACGCCTTATCCACACAGTTTTCCCCTTCCTCCTCAATGGACAGAAAACTATATCCCATGGGAAGAGCAAAGCTATGCCAAAGCAACACAAGCCAATCAATGGCAGACGTTAAATAGCGGTAAAGCACGTGGCCGTTTAATTGGCGGAAATTTAAATACCATGTTGGCTATTTGGGGCTCGCCCTATATGCCTGAAATTCAGCAGGGTGATATTTTATTAATTGAGGACTCCTTAAAAGATGCGGCAACCATGGAGCGTTTATTTGCATTTTTAAAATTGCAGGGCATCTTTGAGAAAGTAGGCGGTATTTTATTAGGCAAGCACGAGTTATTTAAAGGGCCACGCACACCACAGGATATTTTATTAGAAATAATAGGCACGCCCACCATACCAATCATTGCCGAATTTGATTGCAGCCATACCCACCCCATGTTAACCATGGTTATTGGCTCGCAAATAGAAATCGATGCAAATGCAAAAACGGTAAGGATGCTCAGCGCTTGCGTAAGCAGCGAAATAAAACGGGCTGATTAAATCAGCCCGTTTGCACGTAAACCTATATGCACTTCACCGCAAATCAACTTACTGCTGTGGTTTTAAATACGTCTCCAAAAACCGAATCGTATGCCCAATCGAGTACACGCGGTTTTCGCGTTTGGCGGCGCCGTGGCCTTCGTCGGCGAAGAGCATTAGCTCGGCGGGGACATTGCGTTTTTGCGCGGCTTGGTACATTTGCAGCGCTTCACCCACCGGCACACGCGGGTCGGACACGCCTTGGATGAGCATCAGCGGGGCGATTAGTTTATCGATGTGGTTAATCGGTGAAAGCTGGATCAGTGCCTCATGATCTTTCACCGGATCGCCATACTCGGCAATACGCAGCGCACGGCGATAAGGGGCGGTGTTTTGCAAGAAGCTCATAAAGTTTGAAATGCCCACGGTAGACACGCCCGCATCGTAAGCGCCTGCAAACATGGTCATACCTGCCAAGGTGGAATAGCCGCCGTAGCTGCCGCCGATAATGCCGATCTTAGGCACTTGGCCATTTTTAGCCCACTGGCTGCGCATATAGCGCGAGGCGTCTTCGATATCGCTCACCACTTGTAGCCGTTTGGGCCCGTCGTCCATCGCCAACCATGCTTTGCCATAGCCATCCGAGCCACGCACATTAGGCTCGGCAAAAATAAACCCCGCATCCACATACAGCTGCGCCACCGGCGAGAAGCCTGCCTTAGTTTGCCCTTCCGGCCCGCCATGGAAATGCACGACTACGGGGCAAACCATGGTTGCGCATTGTGCTGGGCGGCGTACAAACATCGGGATTTTAGTGCCGTCTCTGGCGGGATAGCTTTCTAAACTGGCCTTGGCAAAGCGCTGCGTATCAACTTCTGGGCTCATGGCCTGCTGCCACTGCACCAGCTTGCCGGTGCTCCATTCATAGCGATAGCTCAGCCTTGGCGAAGTGGCGGTTTCTACGCTGATCAGGCTATAGCGGCCATCTGGGCTGTGGCCGCTAATCAACACATGATCGCTACCTTTAAACTGCGGCAATTTTATCGGCTGCAGGCTTCTGGCGTCCAAGGCAAAGCTACGGATATAACCCGCCTCATTCACGCTATAGCTAATATGCTGACGTGATTTATCGAGCTCAAAGCTGCTGACATCCCAGTTTATCTCAGGGGAAACCGGCTTAAACTGACCCGCCTTCCATTGGTACAGGCGGCGGAAATTGCCAAACTTAGACGTTTGTACAATCAGCTCATCCGGCCCTGCCCCATAGGCGGCTCTGTATTCTTCTTTTTCATTCTGACCAAACAAAGGTTTGAGTTCGCCATCGGCCAGCTCATAAAATTCCGCCGCTAGATTGGTAATGGTTTTTTCTAGCAAAATCCGTCCATGGTGCTGATCCGCGATATTCCATAAGCCAGGCTGATCAAACACCACTTGTTTGGTGGCGCTGGCGATGTGGTAGCGATAGATGGTGTAGCTGTCTTTTTGCTTATCATTCGCGCTGTAATACACATATTGATTATCATCCGAAACAAAGGCAAAGCGGGTTTGCACGCCTGCAATATGCTGAATTTCTTTGAGCGCCCCGCCGCCCGCTGGCTGCAAATACAGCCCAGGGTTTTCTTCGCCTTTGCGATCACGCTGAATCACTAAAGTCTGTCCATCGGGGCTGATGTCGGCAATTTGGGTGGCATCTTCTCCGCCCGTCATCTGTACCGGAAAACGCTGAGGCCCATCCAAACGCCACACTTGGCTTACACCCGTAACCCGCCAGCTAAAGTAAAGCTTTGCGCCATCGGGGCTAAGCATGCCAGCACTGGGGCTAGAAATATCCAGCATGCTTTGAATCCGCCGCGATAAACTAGGCTCTAGCGGCTTAGGGCGAAATGCTTCTATGTTTTCCTTGCTGATGCTATCAGCACCCAGCCCAGCGTAATCGGCGGCAAAGGCGCTGCTGGTGAAGAAGCCACATACTAATAAACTGCTGATTATTTTTTTCATTGTTTTATCCCTGTCTCTGCATCACGCTTATCGCTTGCCCGCTGAAGCAAAACAACAAGACTCCTTTTAATTACACCAACATGACTAAACATGCTGGAAAAATCCCAGACCACGGTAATGAATTATGCCAGCCTCGGCAACTGCGGCTATTCCCAACAGAGATCAATATGAGCCAAGACCTGATTAGCCAGCAAACACTAGCCCACTACCAAGCCAACGCCGAGGCATTTAAAGCAGGCACGGCCGATCATGATGTAAGCCAGAATATCACCGCACTTTTGCACCATATCAGCGGCACTGCGCCATTTGATATCTTAGATTTTGGCTGTGGCCCAGGCCGTGATTTAAAACGCTTTAGCACACTTGGCCATAAGCCCATTGGCCTAGATGGCACGGCACGCTTTGTTGAAATGGCCAAAGCTGACAGCGGCTGCGAAGTCTGGCTGCAGGATTTTTTAGCACTCGATCTGCCCAACGCCCGCTTTGACGGCATCTTTGCCAATGCCGTGTTGTTTCATATCCCCAGCGCAGCGCTACCGCACATTTTGCTACAGCTGCACGCCACGCTAAAAACCGGCGGCGTGCTATTTTGCTCTAACCCGCGTGGCAATAATGAAGAAGGCTGGAATCAAGGACGCTATGGCGCTTATTACAACTTGCCAACTTGGCAAAGTCATTTAATTGCAGCAGGCTTTACCGAGCTAGAACACTACTACCGCCCTGCTGGCTTACCCCGTGAGCAACAGCCTTGGTTGGCAAGCGTATGGCGCGCTTAAAAGACTTCCGCGCTGAGTAGCAGCCTGTCGCCACAACACAACAAATTATTAAAAATAGCCTGATTCATTTATTCCAAACAAATATATCAGCTAAGATATACTCACACAAACCAATATAAGACAGGATACCGTGAAACTCACCCACGCCCTTGCCCTGATTCTTGTCAGCGGCAGCACTTTTGCCTCCCCATCCACCGTGCCAGCAGGCATCGCCTGGGAGCAAGGAGATGTTAGCGCTGCTTTTGCCAAAGCCAAAGCAGAGAAAAAACCGCTGTTTCTTTACTGGGGAGCCACTTGGTGCCCGCCATGCAATCAAATTAAAGCCACCGTGTTTAATCAGCAGCGCTTTATTGATCGCACCAAACAATTTATTCCAGTCTATGTGGATGGCGATAGCCCAGGTGCGCAAAAGCTGGCCAGCCAGTTTAAGGTGCGTGGTTATCCCAGCATGATTTTATTTAAACCAGACGGCACAGAAATCACCCGCCTACCTGGCGAAGTAGATGCAGAGCGCTATCTCAGCACGCTAGAACTAGGCCTCTCTAACGCCCGCCCCGTTAAAGAAACGCTGAGCAGCGCACTGGCCGGTGGCAAGCTTAGCGCGGATGACTGGCGTTTACTTGCAGATTACTCATGGGAATCAGATCAAGCCCAGCTCATCGAAGAAAGTAAACTAGCCAGCACACTCAAAACCCTAGCCCAAGCCGTACCTGCCACAGAGACTTATGCAGCCACGCATTTACAGCTAAAAGCCATCTCTATTGCCGCTGGGGATGAGCAAGCCAGCAGCTCGCCAGCAGAACTAGCCCTGCTGCATAAAGTGTTGGCAGATAAGCAACTTAGCCGCGATAACTTTGACGTAATCGTCAATAGCGCCAGCGATATTGTCAGCCAACAGAGTAAAGCGGCCTCTGCAGAAAGAAGCCAGCTGACTGCCGCATGGAGCAACGCGCTGCAAAAACTGGCTTTAGACACCACGCTCTCCGCTAACGACCGCTTAAGCGCACTAACCAGCCAAGTGGCACTCGCCAAGCTGGACCTCGCTAAAGATGCCAAGCTGGCCGAGCCGCTACTCAAAGAGGTGCGTGCACGCGTCAGCGATGCCGACAAAAACACCACGAATGGTTACGAGCGCCAATCAGTAATCAGCACAGCCGCTTACACCCTTAGCGAAGCGGGCCTGTTAGATGAATCAGATACCTTACTCAAAGCCGAGCTAAAACGCTCGCATGCGCCTTACTACTTTATGCTTTCCTTGGGGGCCAATGCCAAGAAACGTGGCAATAAAGATGAAGCCCTAGGCTGGTACGAAGAAGCGTATAAAAAATCCGAAGGCCCAGCTACCCGCGTGCAATGGGGCAGCAGCTATGTAAGTGCACTGGTTGATCTGGCTCCACAAAACGAGGAACGTATCGAGCAAACGGCGCAAAGCATTCTGAAAGAGGTTGCCGTCACGCCCAACGCCTTTTACGAACGCAGCCGCCGCTCACTAGAAAAAATTGTCGCAAAGCTGACTACATGGAATAAAGACAAGCAGCACGCAGCAGCAGTTGGCCGTGTATTAACTCAGCTAGATGGCATCTGCAGCAAGCTGCCAGCAAGCGATCCACAGCGCAGTGTTTGCCAGGATTTACTCAAGCCTAAGGCTTAATCAATCGTCTGGCATCATTCGAAAAAAAGCGGCCACATTCAGTGGCCGCTTTTTTACACGCTGCCAACTTAACAACCTATATCAATCGCACCGGTTTAATCTGCAAGGCATGGAAGTGCTATGAGTAAGAGTAGGATGGTAGAGGATTACGGGCGGCGGCTAATGCGGGTGGTCAATACCATGATGATCCGCAAAGCGTGGCGATGGATGATTTACGCTCAGATGCCTGCGTAGAAATCAAAGCCGACGGCGATTTGCCAAGCGAGCTTGCCCGCACGCAAATCCCCGCAGGGCGTTATGGGGTGATTGAACATCGCGGCCCTTATAGCGAGCTACAGCAGGCTTATCATTGGCTATTTGGCGTATGGCTACCCCAAAGCGGTGAGCAACCGGCCAATATTCCGGTGATTGAGCAATACCTTAATCTGCCCCACAACACCCCGCCTAAAGATTTACGCACCGAAATCTGGATTGCGCTTAACAACTAAACCCACGCAAAAAAGCAGGCCACTCTGGCCTGCTTGTTTTAGCGATAAAACTTATAGCTTGTAATCAACACTTAAAAAACCATAACGCCCAGACGTAGTGCCATTATATCCGCCATTATCCACGGAATAAGGCGCTACTCTATCAAAGATATTATTAACCCCAATCGCAAACGAGGTCTTTTTATCTAATTTATATCCAAAGGCCAAATTAAAGGTGGTATATGAAGGTAGATATCCATCGGGATTGCTGCTGTTTTCTGGCTGATCTGCTGCGTCCCTTACCCTAGCAAAGGTTTTAGCCGAAACGGTGGCATCAAATTCTGCATATTGATAAGCCAGCGTAATGCGGTTTTCCCAATCTGGATAATTATAACCGCCCGTGCGATCAACCGGCGGAGTATCTTGCAAATCTGAGCTTTTATAGCTTAGCAAATAGCTAAACTGATCCCGCAGCGTAAATTTACCCCAGCCATCTGTTTTATATCCAAGATTTAAATCCACATCAATCCCCGATGTTTCAATTTGGCCAATATTGGATAAAGGCAAATCAATCACGTCAATTTTTCCTTTAATCAACCCTGGATAATTCTTTGCATCATCCGGATCTAATACTAAGCGTTTAATCAATTTAGCCAAGGCTGGATTACTATCTTCATGATCAATCACGTATTGCGGGTTTAATCTTTCAATGGCATCGTTTTGCTTAATTTGATACCAATCCACACTAACCGAAGCATCTTTAGTGGGCTCAAATACAAAACCTAAAGTCAGGTTATTAGAGGTTTCAGGCTTTAACTGCGGATTACTCTGGCTGTTTAAATCAACGCGCCCCGTGCATTCACCGCCCTCTACCCCCATAGGTTTGCATCTAGCCCAATCGTTATAAAAATAGTAGCTAAGGGTTGGGGACATATTCAATTGCTGCAGGCTTGGCGCTCTAAAAGTGCTGGTTGCCGAACCACGCAATAGTAAGGAATCTAGCGGCCGGTAAGCCAACGCCAACTTAGGCGAAGTTGCACCGCCCACGTCGTCGTAATGGTCGTAGCGTAATGCGGCTTGTAATTCTAGGTTTTTAAGCAGCGGAATACTCAGCTCGCCATAGATAGACTTCACCAAACGGCTGCTCGCTACCGTGGCATCTTCATCGGCTTTTTCTTTTAACAGGTTAATCCCCGTGGCAAAACCCACATCACCTGCTGGCAAGCTAAATAACGCAGAGTGAGAGATCTTGGCATCCGCAATCAGCAGCGAAGCTGTGCCTTCACGATTGCGCCGAGTGAGCAGCGCTTTAGCCTGCGATTCTGGATTCCACGCCAAAAAAGGATCGTAACCGCCGTTTTTTAATGCATTGCTGATTTTTGTAGCATCTGCGCGCTCTCTAGACTGGCTACTTTTATTACTGCTATAGGTCAGTGCCGTTTCTACATCCCAAGCCGAAATCGAGCCCCTAGCCCCAAGTACGGCGCGGAGTGAATCGCTATCCACATCATTTTGCGCCAAACCAGCCTCATAAATCCGCCGAGAAATGGTGACATCTTTGCCATCGGTTTTTACCCCGTTGATCACATCGCGGTAGGCTGCGTCACCTTTTTTAAGCACCGCCTGAGCGGCTGGAATAGCCACAGGCCAAGTTTCAAATTCCTGCTTATCTTTGCTTATACCTAATTCGGCAAAGAGGGAGAAACGATCATTAAATTGATAATTGTAAAGCGCATTGGCGCTCATTCGCTGAATATGCGCAGTGCGATATAAATTATCATTGGCTAAGCATTTTTGATTGCCAAATTTATCCGTAACTATTTCACCATGGCCTTCGCAGCCCAGTAATAAAGTGGTGGTGCCACCTTTGATTTTATAAGCGCCGCCATACAGGCCAGTAAAACGATTATCTGCGCCGCCTTGGCTGCGATTATCCAAACTGCGCGTTGCATCGTGCTCGCTATCTTTGGTGGGCTTCTTCTCCAGTACATCCAGCGTTAGTAATAAATTTTGCCCGTCTTCATTTAAATTACCAAACCCTGCTGCAATACCCAACACCGCATCTTGCCCGTCACCCGCAAAATTTTGGCCTAGCTTGCTGGTCAGCGCCACCCCTTCAAAATTGCGCTTGGTTTTAAAGTTAATCACCCCGGCTACCGCATCCGAGCCATAAATCGCCGCAGCACCATCATAAAGCACTTCAATTTGCTCAATTGCGGAGAGCGGAATATTGTTCAGGCTAACTGGGCTGGTATCCACATTAGCAAAGCCATTAGGTGCTAAGCGGCGGCCATTTAATAGAATCAGCGTATTTTTGGCCCCCATTCCCCGCAAACCCACGGTGCTAGAGCCTGGCGCAAAGCGGCCACCATCCGTAGCAAACTCCAGCGAAGCTTTAGGAATCAACTGATCCAAGGCTTCTACTACTGTAGTTGCGCCGGTTTTTTCAATATCTGCACGCTTAAACACGGTAATCAAAGAAGGGCCTTCCTGATTAATCCGCTTAATATTGGAACCCACCACCTCAATGCGCTCCACCTTATTGATAGCTGGCAGCGCTTCGGCATAGCTCAGCGCTGAAGCGGTTATTTGGGTAATCACAATCGCCAAGAGTTTTGGTTTAAAGCGCATATCATCCCCTTGAGTAGGCACAAAACACTCATTACTTATGCCTTAAAGTTATTTAAAATGTTATTTATATATCAACAACTAAAAATATCATAAACAAGAGAAGTATGACAATAGAATAAGAAAAAACACTTTAACAGCAGCCTAAGCACTTGATTTATATGTAAATATTTATTAATTAATAAATAGGCAAAGATACAACAATTAATTAATGCATATCTATAGAATTTAAAACAATAAACCCCACCTGATTTGCATACACAATGGCGGGGCTTATTACTGATTTGCTATTTTAGTGGCTAAATATAAGTTAATTTTTTGCAAATAGTCGCAGGCTAGACAGGTTTAATCTCCACCAATACCACACAGTTTTTACCCTGATGCTTGGCCTGATAAGTGCCATCATCAGCCCTCTTCACTAGGCTTTTAGCATCGTCCCCTATCACAAACTGGCTCACACCAATACTGACTGTGCAGTTAATAATCCCCCCTGCACTAGGCCGATGAACTTGGTCAGCAAAACGTTGGCGCAAACGCTCCGCTACATTAATGGCATCCGCATTGCGCGTTTCGGGCAAGATAACAATAAACTCCTCTCCACCATAGCGATAGGCGCTGTCCATTTCTCGCAAACAGCCCCTAATCACCATCGCCAATGATTGCAGTACTTTATCCCCCTCTAAATGCCCATATTGATCATTCACTTTTTTAAAATTATCAATATCCATCAATAATAAAGATAAGGGTCGGCCATAGCGCCGAGCACGCTCTAACTCTTTATCAATACTTTCATAAAAATGCCGGCTATTAAATAAACCCGTCATTCCATCAGTAATACTTAAATCCCGATAACGCGCTTCACTCGCTTTTAAAGCCTCTTCGGCTAATCTACGCTCATTCATATCTTGTAAAGTTTCAATGGCACCCACTACCTTGCCATCCATATCTCTTAAAGGTGCCGCAGTAAAAAAAACCCATTTACCTTCTGCACCAAAATGAGCAAAGAAATCCTCTGCCTCAAATACGCCATCAATTAAATGTGAAGGACGAAATTTACCATGGTAAAACTGATCCACATCATCAGCCATCGCCCCATTCATAATTAAATCAGCCATCACTGGCCGCTCACTTGGATAAAAAGCGCGCCACTGCTGCTGCGTACCAATCACCTCTTTTGCCGCCAAACCAGTTAATGCTTCACACGCTCGGTTCCAATGGGTAACGGTATGATTTCGATCAATCACAAACGTAGCCACCGAGCTGCCATCTACAATTTGCGCCAAAAAAGCTTTGCTCGCTTGCAAAGCTTCTTCAACTTCATGGCGCAAACTCACATCCTGCAAGGTTTCCATTGCGCCAACAATTTTGCCGCAAGCATCCCGAATGGGCGTGGCGGTAAAATAAATCCAGCGGCCTTGCTCACCATATTGCGTAAAGAAATCCTCAGCCTCAAATACATTACAGATGCTATTAGTAGACTGCACTTTTCCTTTATATAAAAGATCAACATTTTTCTCTAAGGCATCATCCAACATTAAATCTGCCAATACAGGCCTGGCCTCAGAATAAAAGGCCTGCCATTGATTATTTGTGCCAATCACTTCAAAGGCTTTTTTACCTGTTAATAATTCACACGCTGAATTCCAATGCGTCACCATATGATTACAATCAATCACAAATGAAGCAACAGGGCTACCCTCAACAATTTGACTTAAGCTTAAGCGATGCTCCATCATATCTAGCTCTGCTTGGGTACGCGCAATTTGCTCCCTGCTCCCATTGATGGCACGCAGCAATAACATTGGCAATAAAGATAAAAAACCACCCGCCAAATCTTTAATTAAAAAGTGCTCACACTTTAATTGTATTGCATGCTTTATCCAATGCTCGCATCCCAATGGAGCCAAAACTACAATAGGTAAATGATTGATGATATATGCCAGCTGCTGCATATATTTTAGATGGCTTTCAGATAGATCAATAAGCAAGGCATCAAATGTTTGAGGTGAATTATTAATAAGCTGATCTAATTTATGAAAATCACGACACTCTTGGATGGTGCAAGGCAGCTCTGTACTTTGAATAACCTTAATCAATGATAAACTATCGGCATCTTGCCCTAGTAATAATAGAATTTTTAAATGCGAAGGCGATTCACTGTACAACAACATAACAGCCCCAATACAAGTAAAACACTCATTAAAAGAGTAAGAGTCATACAACCAGCCGAAACCTATAAATATCCAATACACATAGCTAGTAAAGGTGTTTTTAGCAGGATTTTCAAGAAAACCCCATAAAAAAGCACAAAACCATATTAATCTGTAAGTTAATCTTGTAAATAAAATTGTAAGTTTGGCCAATAAAAAAGGCTTTATGGCGTGCGGTGATTGTCAAAGTAGTTGAGATGTTTTTACGATTTAAGCTGCTTGTAATTCCTCGCTTGTTTTAGGTTCAATGACTCGGTCCGGGTTGAGTTGCACTTCGTTTTGCCAGCTCCAGTTCCGGGTCGCATTACGCCACC
>NZ_JANXSO010000147.1 GCF_025352645.1 Iodobacter sp.
CCGAACAGGACAGTGAAACACCTTAGCGCCGATGATAGTGCAGATTACCTGTGTGAAAGTAGGTCATCGCCAGACACCTTATGTAGTAAACAGAACCCCCGTACTCGAAAGAGGCGGGGGTTTTGCTTTGCGCGGGAGAAATTGCTCGGCTAAATAGTAAGAATGCACTAAAAGTAAAATACTTTATGTTTATTGAGTATTTTGCTTCTAGTGCATTTTTATTGGGTGATGTGTTCATGATGGGGAATTATTTAAAATAATGATCTAGAATTAATTGCTTAAGTTATGTTCTATCTTGGCGGGGACTGAAGTGCATGGGGCATTGGGGGATTGATCAATGGAGTATGTAATGTGCAAACCCAGGTGAAAAGTTTTTCAGAGTATCAGGAAGTATCCGCAGATTTTCAGCAAATATTGGCTGAGGTGGCCGCCTTACATCTACGTGCCTTAGAGAGTGGAAAACAAAGTAAGAGAGATGCAGATGCAAGTTATAAAAGCATTTGTAATTTATCTTCAGATGCGATGCTTTTGATTAATGTTGAAGGAAAAATTGTTTGGGCAAATCATGCATTAGTAATGTTATTTGCTTATCCAAAAACAAAATTATTAGGTTTAAATCTTGACGCGTTAGTGGTTGCAGATCAAAGAGAAAAACTTTTAACATTACTGGATAGCTTTAATTTGATGAGCGATAGTGATGCGCTGAGTGATGCAAGTTTATTTGATTGGCAAACGTTTACTGGAAGCTCTTTTTCTGGAGAAATGCGCTTGAGTTTATTGCCAAATCAAGGGATCGAAGGAGCGAATATTTGTTTATTGGTTAAGAATAACTCTGCAGTTCAAAGTGAAGCAAAAGAAAACAATAAAATTAAACAAATTTTAGATGAAACAGTAAAGGTAAGGCGCGATTTTTTAGCAAATATTAGTCATGAAATCCGTACTCCAATGAACGCTATTATTGGAATGACGCATCTATTTTTTAAAACTGAATTAAATATAAGACAAAAAAATTATATAGAAGTTATTCAGCGGTCTAGTGAGCATTTATTAAGTATTGTTAATGATATTTTTGATTTTTCTAAAATGGAAGAAGGGCAGTTAGTTTTGGAGTGTGCTGTTTTTGATTTAAATGAAATATTAAAAACTATAGAAAAAAAATGTGAAGATGAAGCAAAAATAAAAAATATAGCTTTGAATTTTATCTTGCCTTCTCACTTACCTGAAGCATTAGTAGGTGATGCCGCACGATTACAGAAAATTTTATTACACTTGGTAGGAAATGCTATTAAATTTACTCGGCAAGGCCGTGTAGAGCTAAAAACGGATATTCAGTCAGAAAGTGAACTGGATATTACGATTAAATTTTCTATTAGCGATACGGGGCTAGGCATTGATGATGAGCAAAAGGCGCGTTTATTTCAGGCATTTTCTCAAGCTGATACTTCAGCAACTCGGAAGTTTGGTGGGCTAGGTATGGGCTTAGTGATTGCTAAAAAACTAGTTAAATTAATGGGAGGGGAAATTGGCGTTGTCAGTGAACTGGGAAAAGGCAGTTGTTTTTGGTGTTGTGTGCCGCTCAAAAAAAACATGCAATCGATGGCCCCAATCACTCCCGTAGAAAATACTCAGCGAGCAGAATTAATGGCCCGCGCTGGCTCTCATATATTACTCGTTGAGGATAATGCATTAAACCAACAGGTTGCGAGTGAAATATTGATTGATGCAGGTATGCAAGTGACTGTGGTAAGTGATGGGCAACAGGCGCTAGATATTATAGAAAAGCAAACATTTGATTTGATCTTAATGGATATTCAAATGCCTGTATTGGATGGTTGGAGTACAGCTAAGATTATTCGTGGAGGTCAACATCAATCCTCTATTCCTATCGTGGCATTGACTGCCTTATCCATGAATGAAGATAGGCAAATGTGCATGGATACAGGCATGAGTGACCATTTGCTTAAGCCGATTGATTCTGATTTATTAATGAATATATTGATTAAGTGGTTACCACATACTAAAAGCGCTGCAGTGAAAGAAGTGGCAAAGAAAATCGCTGTGCCAAATGATTTGGCTGCTGCTGGGCTTCCTCGTGATATTGCGGGTCTAGATATGGTGATGGGCCTTAAATATGCGATGGGCAATCCTGATTTTTACCGGCGATTATTGATTAAGGTTTTAGACGAAATACCAAAAGTGCAGGCTAGTTTAGCTGAAGCGCTGCTTACTGAGCACTGGAGTGAGGCTAAGCGACATGCGCATACTTTAAAAGGAATTGCGGCAACAATTGGTGCTGATATCGTACAAAAATATTCCGCAGAACTTGAGTTGGCCTTAGGCCAGACTGTGGTGAAGCCCCAAATATTGAAGATGCAAATTGAAGTGAGTGATGCTTTGCATTACTTGCTTGAATCACTGCAGCATTTTTATTTTGAAGAAAAAACGACTGAAGAGTTACCTGCAGTGGCTGCATCTTTAATCACTCCTTTAGATGAGGAGGGAAGAAAAGCACTATTTGAGGGCTTACAGCATTTATTACAAGAAGGCGATGCTGCTGCATGTGAGTTTTTTGAAGAAAATCAACTCGGTTTTGAATGCTTATGGCAAGGGCGCAGCCATGAGCTAGCGCGATTCATTAATCAGTTTGCATTTAATGATGCTTTGGAATGGATGATGAACTCTCCCATTTAAATCAATAGTTAATGCTAAATGTTTAGTGAATAAGGAGTAGTGATGGAACCATTGCAATCGCAAGAAAATAGGTCGACCATTTTGGTGGTGGATGACACGCCAGATAATTTAATGTTACTTAATGGCCTATTACGGGATAAGTATCGGGTGAAAGTTGCTAATCATGGTGATGTTGCTTTGCGTTTGGTTTTGACTGAGCCAAGGCCTGATCTTATTTTGCTGGATGTAATGATGCCGGATATTAATGGCTATCAGGTTTGTCGAAAATTAAAAGCTGATAAAGAAACTGAAGATATTCCGGTTATTTTTCTGACTGCAAAAACGGCTATTGAGGATGAGGAAGAGGGTTTTTCTGTTGGTGGTGCAGATTATATTAGTAAGCCTATTATTCCGACCATTTTATTGGCACGGGTGCAAACACAATTGGCTTTAAAGGCTGCACAGGTTTTTTTAAAAAATCAAAATCAATATTTAGAACATTTGGTGCAAGAGCGCACTAGAGAATTGGCACATTTACAGCAGGCAACTATTTTGGCTATGGCTTCGTTGGCTGAAACACGAGATAACGAGACTGGAAAACATCTGCGGCGCACTCAGCATTTTGTAGCTTTATTGGCGTTAGAGTTGGCAGACGATCCTCAGTTTAGCGAGGAATTAACACCTGCCAATATTCAATGGCTGTATAAATCGGCACCGATGCACGATATTGGCAAAGTGGGTGTGCCTGATCATATTTTGTTGAAGCCGGGTAAATTGACGGATGAAGAGTTTAATTTAATGAAAATGCATACCGTATATGGACGGGATGTAATTACTTCGGTGGAGAGTTATTTAGGCTCTAAAGAAGATAAATTTTTGCATTATGCACGTGAAATTGCGTATAGCCACCAAGAGAAATGGGATGGTAGTGGTTATCCTCAGGGCTTAAAGGGTGAAGATATACCTTTATCTGCACGATTAATGGCAGTTGCTGATGTTTATGATGCGCTGGTATCTAAGCGGGTTTATAAGCCGCCTTTTTCTCATGCAGATGCGATTGATTTAATTGTAAAAGGCCGTGGTGCACATTTTGATCCTGTGGTGGTGGATGCTTTATTACGTATTCAAAATACATTCCCTGATATTACGGTGCTCTTTTCTGATGAAGAGGGTGAGCATCATTAGGCCTACTTGCCCTCTCTGGTGCTTTTAGTTGTTTGAGAGTGTGCTTAATTCTTGGAAAATTTCTGTAAATATTGGTCTGCTATCTAGATCGCTTTGTGAGCAGCGTGCTTGCAGATGAAGCAGCTGATTGAGCAGGGCTGGCGATCCTTCTGTACGGCTGATTAGCTCTTCTAAAAGATAGGCAAATGCCTTGACCTCAATTTTTTGTAATCGCGTATCTGTATAAAAAGATGCCGCGCCAAAGTCCCCTAAAAGTGTTTCACCCTTGGTATTGATCAAAATATTGTGTGCATATAAATCGCCGTGCAGGATCTGGGCTGCGTGTAAGTGTGCGGCGGCAGCGGCAATGCTGCTTAAGATACGTAGCGTTATATCTAAACTAAATGGCTGATCTTGCTGATAAATATCCCTAGTGCACGATTCTAGGCTGGGCGGGCCCGCTAAATTGCTAAAGCCTGACGCAATCAGTGGCATTAATAGCGCTGGAGTTTGTTCAGGGTGATGTTTTACCTCACCAATGGCACCGATTAGCGCTGGATGCTCACCGGCTGCAAGGCATGCAGCCATTTCGCACTGCGGTAGGCCATCGCTGGTGAGTGCTCCTTTAAAGAGTTTGAGCGCCACATCCTGGGTGGCTTCCTCTATTTGCCAACTGGCTTTGTAGATCAGACCAGAAGCACCTTCGCCCAATTGTTCGGCGATTTGTAAATCCTGCCAGTGAACAAGTTGACTCGATAGAGGAGGAGGAGGGGCTTTGCAGAATGGATTGCCTGCAAAAGCAAGCCACGCTAGTTTAGGCAGGGTAAATAGCCAATCAGGTAAAACTTTTAGCTGATTTGCAGCAATTCTGATGAGCTCTAAATCTTGGCAAGCTGCCAGCTCTGCAGGCAATGATTGCAATTGATTACCCGCCAGCATGAGTTTTTGCAAGAAGAGACACTGCCCTAGCTCGGCGGGCAGCTGACTGAGTTGGTTATCGGTCAGAATTAACCAACGTAACGTTTTTGGTAGGGCTGCCGCGCTGACGCTGCTGATTTGATTGGCTTTAAAGCCCACCATAGAGAGCTGAGGGCAGCGCCCTAGCACTTCAGGGAGATGCTGAAACTGATTGTCTGAGCAAAAAATCACTTTTAACTGGTGTAGCCGCGGCAAGTCATCCGGCAGGGATGAGAGCGAATTACCTGATAAATTTAGGATTTCTAGAGAATCAGCCAGTTGATAAATTTCTTGAGGAAATTCAGCCAGCCCGCAAGACAAATCAAGTCGAGAAACCCCCGCCAGCAGGCCAGAGCGTAATTGAGAAAGAGTATGCATGGGCTACAAACAGTAAGATAGGCCGCGATTATCCCATGTTTTTTGTAGAGGTACGGCATGCCGTGCCCCTAGGGCCTGTTGACGTTTCATTCAGCGCAATTGTGAATGAAACGTCAACAGGCCCTAGCTTGTTTATAACAGGGTTACACCGGGTAGGCTGATATGGCTGACTTCGCGCATGGTGCTCACAAAGTCACGTACAAAAGCCGTATCAGCTTGGGCGTGGCTGATGGCGGCGTAAAGATCCGAGGTGAGACCTTGAGCGGTAATGGGCCGGGCAACCACGTAACCGCGCTCCAAATAATGCTGGACGCTCCAGCTAGGTAGGGCGGCGATGCCACGGCGGCTAGCCACCAGCTGCAAAATAGCTGCGGTCAGTTCGGTGGTTCGGCGCTTGGGGTTAATGCCCGCAGGTTTAAGCACCTTTCTTAATAAATCAAGCATTTCATCAGGAACGGGATAGCTAATCAGCGTTTCATCGGCAAAGTCTTCGGCGCTTAAATAGGCTTTGGCTGCCAGTGGGTGATCTTTGGCGATCAGGGCGATCATTTCGTAGCTAAATAGCGGCTGATAGCTGATTCCCGCTTCGTCTGCAGCTTCGGAAACAATCGCTAAATCCGCTCGTTCTTCAAATAAAAGCTGCACTGGGTCGGCATGAAAGCCAGACACGATGTCCAGCTCTACCTCAGGCCAGTGGCCACGAAAGTTATCCATCGCAGGCATCAGCCAGTCAAAACAGGTGTGGCATTCCACGGCAATGCGCAGCTGGCCTGCCTCGCCTTCTCTGAGCTTGGCGATATCGCGTTCGGTCTGCTCTATGCGTGGCAATACTTCTGCAGCCAATAGGGCCAGTTTTTCTCCTGCCGGAGTGAGTCGGAGTGTGGCAGATTTAGTGCTTGATTTACGGATCAGCAGCGGCAGCGCGTAATGCTCTTCTAATAATCTGATTTGATGCGAAAGCGCAGATTGCGTCAGATGCAAGCGTTCTGCAGCGCGGGTCAGGCTACCAGACTCACGAATGGCGAGTAGGGTTTTAAGGTGGCGAAGTTCGAGTATTGATTGCATGGCTAATCTTTTAGTGGCGTTATCTATGAGTCAAAACACAAATCTTGAACCACTTCGATCCAAGAAGGTACGGCGCTTTATAGAGAAAGTTTTATCCCTTTAAGTGGCTTGGCTTTAGTTTTTGAGTGTTTTACAAGCTAAGGCTTATTTTTTAGTTTTTTTTAAGGGATTTTCGCTGTTTTTGCTGCTATCAGCGCTTCAAGGTTTAGCTTCCTTACTTATTAAAGTATAAGGTTTTATTTTGTTGAGTAAAATTCATCATTGCTATGAAAATAATGAATTTGAATCATACCAATCTAGCATGCATGATACAAATCATCTTCATGAAAAATTATTTTCATAACATTTGGAGTTTTCTATGACTACTGCTCATATTACTGGCTTCCCGCGTATTGGCGCTCAGCGTGAACTGAAGTTCGCTGTTGAGCAGTTCTGGAAGGGGGAGATCGATGAAAGCGCGCTGGCGCAAACGGGTAGCTGCCTGCGCCGCCAGCACTGGCAATGGCAAAAAGAAGCGGGCTTAGATTTTGTTGCCGTGGGTGATTTTGCTTGGTACGACCAGATGCTGAATGCTTCTGCGCTGCTGGGGGTGTTGCCTGCCCGTTTTGGCTTTGATGCTAAAAACCTGAGCTTAAAACAATATTTTGAGCTGGCGCGTGGCAATACCGCCCAGCCTGCTCAGGAAATGACTAAGTGGTTTGATACCAACTACCACTATCTAGTGCCTGAGTTGGATGAAAACAGCGATTTTTCCGGTGGCGTAGATTGGTTCTTCTATGAAATTGAAGAAGCTAGATCGCTGGGGCACACGGTAAAGCCAGTACTGCCAGGCCCGTTGACTTTCCTTTATCTAGCCAAAGCTAAGTCAGCGTCAAAAGAGCAAGCTGCTTTTGATAAGCTCAGCCTACTGCCTAAAGTGCTGAAAGCTTACAATCGTATATTAGAGCGCCTAGCCAAGCTGGGCGTGGAATGGCTGCAATTAGACGAGCCAATCTTAGGTTTAGATTTAGAAAGCGAATGGCTAGCGGCATTTGAGCCAGCGTACCGCAGCCTTGCTCATACTGGGCCAAAAATCTTACTGGCTACGTATTTTGAATCGGTCTCGGCTCATGTCGCTTTATTGCGTGATCTGCCGGTAGCCGGTGTGCATCTTGATTTAGTTCGTGCGCCGCAACAGCTGGATGTGTTCGCTGCTAACTGGCCAAGTAGCAAGGTCTTATCGCTGGGCGTGGTGGATGGCCGTAATATCTGGGTTAGCGATTTATCCGCTATTTTGGCGCGCTTACAAGCGCATCGGGGTAGCAATATTTGGTTGTCCGCATCGTGCTCGCTGCTACATGTGCCGGTTGATTTGGCGCAGGAAACCAAGCTAGATGATGAGCTGAAAGGCTGGCTAGCTTTTGCTAAGCAAAAACTGCAGGAAATCAGTGTATTAAAACGCGCACTGAGTGGCGCAGATGTCAGTGCTGAGCTGGCGACAAACGCGGCTAAAGTGGCTTCTCGCAAGGTTTCACCTAGAATTCATAACCTTGCTGTTAGCACCCGCATTGCCGCACTGAGCGATGTAGATGCCCGTCGTCATGCTATCTTTGCCACGCGTCAGGCCGAGCAAAGAGCGCGCTTTAATCTGCCGCCATTGCCAACCACCACCATTGGTTCTTTCCCACAAACCAAGGAAATTCGTGCTGCGCGCGCCGCGTTTAAGAAAGGAACGTTAGCAGAGGCTGATTATATTAGCCAGATGCAGGCAGAGATTCGCCTTGCGGTGGATAAGCAAGAAGCGTTGGGTATTGACGTACTGGTACACGGCGAAGCCGAGCGTAACGATATGGTGGAATACTTTGGCGAGCAATTATCTGGCTTTGCCTTTACCCAGTTTGGCTGGGTACAGAGCTACGGCAGCCGCTGCGTAAAACCGCCGGTATTGTTTGGTGATGTGAGCCGCCCAACGCCGATGACGGTAGAGTGGACGCAATACGCGCAAAGCCTTACGCAAAAGCCAATGAAAGGCATGCTGACAGGGCCGGTGACTATTTTGCAATGGTCGTTTGTGCGTGATGATCAGCCGCGTTCGGTTACCACACAGCAAATTGCGCTGGCGATTCGTGATGAAGTGGTGGATCTGGAAACCGCCGGTATTGGCATTATCCAGATTGATGAGCCCGCTTTCCGTGAAGGCCTGCCGCTGAAAAAGAGCGACTGGGCCGCTTATCTGGATTGGGCCGCCGCCGCTTTCCGTATCTCGGCATCTGGGGTTGCTAATCAAACGCAAATTCACACCCATATGTGCTATTCGGAATTTAACGATATTCTGCCAGCGATTGCCGCTATGGATGCTGACGTGATTACCATTGAAACCAGCCGTTCAGATATGGAATTGCTGACAGGTTTTGGTACCTTCAAATATCCAAATGAAGTAGGCCCTGGTGTATACGATATTCACAGCCCACGTATTCCGCCGGTAGAAGATATGCTGCGTCTGATTGCCAAGGCCGCTGAGGTGGTGCCCGTTGAGCAGCTGTGGGTCAATCCAGATTGCGGCTTAAAAACGCGTAACTGGCCAGAAACCGAAGCTGCTCTTGCCAATATGCTGGAGGCTACTCGCCAAGCACGCCAGCACTTAAGTGAGCATGGCCGTTTGCCGGAGTTTGCTGTACTTACCACTAAGTCACATCTTCATAGTGGTTGTGCTTGCAACTAGATTTCAAGAGTATAATGGCACCTGTTATTTTTAGACAGGATTGTGTATGCAGGTGCCGGCTATACCTTCAAACGAGGCCTTGCGCCTAGAAACGCTGCGAGAGCTATTGATTTTGGATACTCCGTTTGAAGCGCGTTTTGATAACCTTACCATCGTTGCGGCTGCCTTTTTTCGGGTGAAAATTGCAGTAATTAGCTTGATTGATAGCAAGCGGCAGTGGTTTAAATCGACTTGTGGGCTAGGTGCTAAAGAAACGCCACGGGATATTTCATTTTGCGGTCATGCTATTTTGCAAGATGGGGTTTTTGTGATTGAAGATGCGTTACAAGACATGCGTTTTTTTGATAACCCTTTGGTTACGGGGGAGCCGCAAATTAGGTTTTATGCTGGGGCGCCATTAGTTGCCAGTAATGGGGCTAAATTAGGCACGCTCTGTTTAATTGATAGCGTGCCGCGCCAGCTCAATGCATTTGAAATTGAAATGCTATCCGATATGGCAAAATTGGTGATGCAAGAAATAGAGCATGGTTTTTTAATGCTAGAAAATAGTTTGCATTGATAATCAATTGAATGCTATTGGCGGATTGCAATTGCAATACGGTTTAATGCATTCATATTGGTAATTGCAAAGGTAAGATCTGATATTTCTTGATTACTAAAGTACGCCTTTAATGCCGCAAAATCCACATCAGGTGCGTGGGTTTCTGAAATACGGCTGAGTGATTCAGCCCAATTCAGCGCCACGCGTTCCTTAGGGCTAAATAGCTCACTCCTTCTCCAAGCCATTAGGCTATCTAAGCGCTCATTTTCTTCTCCTTTACTCCTTAATGCTTTGCTGTGTAGTTTTAGGCAAAAAGAGCAGCCATTTATTTGCGATACCCGCAAATTAAGCCATTCCAATAGGTTTTGATCAAGTGAGCTATGCTCTAAATAATTTTTTACGCTGCGTAATCCAGCAAGAGCATCGCTAGATAAATCAAAGTAGGGGAGTCGTAATTGGGGCATTGCACTCTGCTTAATAAGTCATTTAGCAAAATCATTTTATCCACGAAAACCATGCACAATAAATATCATACGCGGATGAGCTTTTTTACTATGAATGAGTAAATAGCGAATATGCTCAATTGTGATTTCCGTAAACTATTTATTGGTTGTGATCGCTATATTTAAGCTCTGCCTCCCCCCTGTGTCAGGATAGTTGAGATACTCTCTTTTCAGGGATTCCAACTTACTCAGGGGGCTGGTTACTCATCATGTCGCGTATTCCCAAGGCTCGTAAAGACGCTATTTTAAGCAAAATGCTTGCTCCATCTCCGAGCAGCATCCGGCAGTTGGCTTTGCAAGAAAACCTCTCCGAAGCCACACTGTACAATTGGCGAAATCAACTTCGCCAGGAAGGCCGCCCCGTGCCAGAACACCATCGCAGTACTGAAAACTGGTCTGCCCAAACCCGCTTTGCCGTGGTTGTCGAAACCATTGGCATGTCAGAAATCGAGCTGAGCGAATATTGTCGTGCCAAGGGTTTATTCCCGGAGCAAGTGAAGCAATGGCGCGATCTCTCCATTCAGGCGCAGGGCCAAGCTGAAGTCATCACACCCGAGCAGGCGCAGGAAAACAAAACGCTGCGCAAGCAAAACAAGCAGCTGGAGCGGGAAATTCTGCGTAAAGATAAGGCACTGGCGGAGGCGGCAGCGTTACTGATTCTGCAAAAAAAGGTGCGCGCCCTTTGGGGCGAATCCGAGGAAGATTAACGTCACTGGATCAACGGGAGCGGCTTACCACGTGGATTAGACAGGCTTGTCATGCGGGTGCGGCCTTATCCCGCGCCTGTGAAATCATCGGCATTTCGGTGCATAGCTGGTATCGCTGGCAAGCGGCCGGTAAGGTGATCGCGGATCAACGCCCCTTGGCTAGGCGGAATGATCCGGCGAATAAGCTGAGTGATACCGAGCGCCAGGCGATTTTATCGGTGTGCAACAACCCGCGTTTTAATAGCGTTCCGCCCAGCCAGATCGTACCTATTCTGAGCGACGAAGGTTGCTATTTAGCTTCTGAATCAACGATGTACCGCGTGCTGCGTCAAGCCAATCAGCTTCAGCATCGTGGGCGGGCTGCCAAAGCGGTACGCAAAGCCAAACCGACTAGCTTCACCGCAACCGGCCCGAATCAAGTCTGGATGTGGGATATCACCTGGCTGCCGAGTCAGGTGAAAGGTGAGTATTACAAGCTGTATATGATTGAAGACCTGTTCAGCCGCTATCCGGTGGGCTGGGAAGTACACACAGAAGAAACCGGTGAATTAGCCGCTGAGCTGCTGCAACGCAGCGTGTTGACCCAGCGCTGCAGCATGAACCCGCTGGTTTTGCATTCAGATAATGGTGCGCCGATGAAAAGTTATACCCTGAAAGCCAAGCTGGAGATGCTGGGGATCGCCTCCTCATTTAGCCGTCCCCGCGTCAGCAACGACAATCCCTATGCGGAGTCTTTGTTTCGCACGCTGAAATACTGGCCCGCCTGGCCTAAAGGCTTTGCCAGTCTGGATGAGGCAAGGCAATGGGTGCGGCGCTTTGTGGATTGGTACAGTCATACGCACCGGCACAGCGGGATTCAATTCGTCACGCCGTCGCAACGGCATCAAGGGCAGGATAAAGCGCTGTTAGAAAAACGCCATGCCCTCTACCTAGCCGCGCGCTTGGCACGACCGGAACGGTGGCGTAATGCGACCCGGAACTGGAGCTGGCAAAACGAAGTGCAACTCAACCCGGACCGAGTCATTGAACCTAAAACAAGCGAGGAATTACAAGCAGCTTAAATCGTAAAAACATCTCAACTACTTTGACAATCACCGGTGTTTAGCGTGTTGCGCCACATTCGCCCGCAATACGCCTGCCGCAGCTGTCAAACGATGAGCGCCGCGCCGATTCCGCCGGCGATCATCAACGGTGGTTTACCCACTGCGGCCACTTTGGCTTGGGTGATGGTCAGCA
>NZ_JANXSO010000045.1 GCF_025352645.1 Iodobacter sp.
TTTAAAAAGCGGCTTGGCTCGGTGATTTGCCACTCCCCGGCACGGCGGCGCTTGCCGCAATAGCTAATCGTTAAGCTGCGCTGAGCACGAGTAATGCCCACATACATCAGCCGCCGCTCTTCTTCTACCATATTGCTTTCGATAGAGTTTTGATGCGGCAGGATGTTTTCTTCGCAACCAATCAAAAACACATGCGGGTATTCCAGACCTTTAGACGCATGCAAGGTGGATAATTTTACCGCATCTACTTCTTCTTCATCACGCCCTTCCAGCATGGTGATCAGCGCAATGGTTTGCACGATATCAATCAGGCTTTTATCGTCTTCAACGCCTTTTTTAGCAATCCATGCGACTAAATCTTGGACGTTTTTCCATTTGGCCTCGGCAGGCCGCGCGTCGTCATTCTCGTAGAGCCATGTTTCAAAATCGATGGCTAGCAGCAGCTCATTCAGCAACTGCCCTGCTGGCTCTACGGGGGCTCGGTCTTGCATGCGGTTGATAAATTCTGCAAATAGCCTAAGCGGCTCGTACTGGGTGCTTTGTACCTGATGAATAAAGCCTTCTTCAAACACGGCAGCAAATAGCGATACATTACGATTCGCCGCATAAGTACCCAGTTTTTCTAGGGTGACATTGCCCACGCCGCGCTTAGGGGTGGTCACGGCACGGATAAACGCCGGATCGTCATCTTCATTAGCAATCAAGCGCAAATAGCCCAGCACGTCTTTGATCTCGGCCTTATCGTAAAACGATTGCCCACCCGAAATCACATAGGGAATACGACGGCCCCACATCTGCTGCTCGATGATCCGTGCTTGGTGATTGCCGCGATACAAAATGGCGTAATTAGAATATTTGCCATTATTTAAAAAGCGGCTCGATTCGAGGTGATCCAGCACCATGGCCGCTTCTTCTTCCTCGGTCTTGGTTTCGATCACCATAATCGGGTCGCCAATCCCCAGATCAGACCAGAGCTTTTTCTCAAATAATTTTGGGTTATTACCAATCACCGCATTGGCGCAGCGCAAAATCCGCGCCATCGAGCGATAATTTTGCTCCAGCTTAATCACCTGCAATTTAGGAAAGTCCTCCTGCAGCAGGCGCAAATTATCCACATTGGCACCGCGCCAAGCGTAAATCGACTGGTCATCATCGCCCACTGCGGTAAATAAGCCGGTAACGCCACTTAATAGCTTAACCAACTGATATTGGGTGGTATTGGTGTCTTGATATTCATCGACCAGCAGATAGCGTAGACGATTTTGCCATTTGGCTAAGACTTCTGGATGCGCTTCAAATAAATCGACCGGCAGGCGAATCAGATCGTCAAAATCTAGCGCCTGATAAGCAAATAGCGTGTCTTGATAAGAGCAGTAGAGCTTGGCCAGCTGTAGCTCGCCCTCGGATTCCGCCATACTCAGCGCCTTATCAGGCGAGATGCGATCGTTTTTCAGCATGGAAATCTGGCTCATGCTGCTGCGGATCAGCTGCTTATCGGTGGTGAGCAATTGATCGGCAATAATCTTGGCGGCATCTGCCGAATCTAAAATAGAAAACTTGGGTTTATAGCCCAGATGCCGCGCCTCTTCACGCAGCATTTTTAGCCCGAGCGAGTGAAAGGTCGATACCGTCAAGCCTTTCAACATGGCTTTGGGCAAGAGTGCCCCCACCCGCTCCTCCATCTCGCGCGCAGCCTTATTGGTAAAGGTAATTGCAGCGATGTTTTTGGCATCCATGCCCGCAGTCTCAATTAAATACGCAATTTTCTGCGTAATCACCCGCGTTTTACCCGAGCCAGCACCCGCCAAAACGAGGCAAGGGCCGCCAAGATAAACCACAGCTTCGCGTTGCGGGGTATTTAAGAGGTGCAGCATGAGAAAGACCTAGGAAGTAAAACAGCGGCCCGATTTTACCACGGACGCAGCAGCCGCTGATCGGCGGGCAATGGCTTTCATTTTAATGAGTGATAACAAGATCAAAAAATACGTCGTCCACGAAAAAAACTTAAAGCACGAACAATTGAGATGAGGTATTGCCACCGTTTTATTCACACGCCTATCGATTAAAATCAATCACTTATAAAAAACACAAGCTGATGATGGCTCTTGCTCATTTTTTGTTGTTTATCTGAGATGATCAACGTTAATAGCGTTAACTCGTAGGAGGCTGCTTGCTGCGCCCCTACAGTATATTGGCCTACATAGCTCAGCTTATTGAATCGTCATTCCCGCGCAGGTGGGAATCCAGCCCTGAGGCACTCAAAATCTCTGGATTCCCGATAAAAACACTCGGGGATGACGATATTGATGTATTTGAAATTTGAAATGATTGTTGCCGAGCTATCCCGCTCAGCAGCATAGCCTTTGTGCCACATCCAACTCTAAAACAATCGCACCAAGGCCTGACAGATCTCGCCCAGATACTTGGCATCCACCTCATCAAAAGTCGCCAGCTCCGCAGAATCCACATCCAATACCGCCAGCACCACGCCATCGCGATCAATCAAGGGCAGCACAATTTCTGAGCGGGCCAACGATGAGCAGGCAATATGCCCAGCAAAATCATCCACATTAGACACCACCAATGTGGTGGCCTGCTGCCACGCACTACCGCACACGCCGCGCCCTTTTTGAATGCGAGTGCAGGCAATCGGCCCTTGAAACGGCCCCAAGACCAATTCATCATTTTTTACAATATAAAAACCCGTCCACAGCCAGCCAAATGTGTGATGCATGGCGGCGCAGGCATTGCCCATTGCAGCAATTAAGTCGCTTTCGCCCTCAATCAAAGCTAAAACTTGCGGCAGCAGATTTTGATACCGCTCTTCTTTGCTATTGCCCTGAATACTTAAATTTTCTGCCATTTTTATTCCATGTAAATAAAAAAAACATTACTCTTTTAATACCATATCAATACACATGACCGCAGCCAAAATCAATGGCCGTAAAGGATCATTTCCTGCCACGCTCGCATCGATAGAGAGCATATAGTTGTCAGCTGAAGTAAACAGCTCTTTCCCTAGCCCTGCCCATTTTTTACTCACTTGTGCCAGCTGCTTACCATCTTGATCAAAGCTAAAATTCCAGCTGGTCCAGCTTCCTTGTAACCAGCAGAGCGATTGCCCATTGGCATCGAGCAATTCAAACTTACCGCCAATAGATAAGAGTTTTTGTCTGAATTCACCTATTTTTTTATTCTGATGATCAAAAACCTCAACATTCGAACGAAAAATACTCACCCCACGCCGCACCGATAATAATAAAGCACCATTTGGCTGCGTAATCTGTACATCAAATGGCGTCATCCGTTTGTAATCGGTAAAGCGCAAGACTTTAGTCACCATGCCTAAATTTGGCTCACGGCATTCCAAGATAACTTGCCCGCTCACTGGATCCAAAATATCAAAATTATTGGCCGCTTTAAAAATCCCCAAGTGTTCTTTTACAAAAAACTGATTACGATCCAGTACAGCATTCATCATTACCCCACTCCATTAGAATTATTTACTGATGTTACGCGCAAAGACTATTTAATCCATGAAAAACACTAAATGCACGAAAAAAAACAGATTAAACAAAGATAATTTCCCTCTGCTTTTTTAACATGATGCCTAGGTGCATTGCTTAATAAGTATTTGATATTAAAAAAAATTATTAAAATCACTCAAAAACAATGGTCATGCGGCATCTATTTGTGCTTTTTGTGTTTTTAGTGGACTGCGTATTTTTTGATCTTGCTGCATAACATCAGTTATTTAGCTGACACCCGCCAAAAGCAGGGATGAAGTATGATGCCAGCTTAAAGCGATTGGCAAGCGATCGTGCCATGCACAAACATCAGATCCCTCCAGAGAATTCTATGATTCAAATTTCTGATCTTACCTTTGACTACACTGGGCATCGGGCGCTCAATCAGCTCAATCTACAAGTAGAGCAAGGCAGCGTAACCGCTCTTGTTGGCGCAAATGGGGCGGGTAAAACCACCTTGATGCGCTGCATCGCTGGCTTAGAAACGCCGCTAGCAGGCTCAATCACCGTGGCGGGCTTAGATGTGCAAGAGCAACCTCGCGCGGTGCATAGGCGGATGGGCTATTTATCTGATTTTTTTGGCCTTTACCAAGACCTCACCGTGGCCCAGTGCTTGGAATACGCCGCGGCATCACAAGGCTTGGCTAAGGATGAGATTGCTGACGCAATCAGCAGTACTGCAGCGTGCTTATCTTTAAGCGATAGGCTGGGGCAAAAAGCCAGTAGCCTATCGCGCGGCTTACGCCAACGCGTGGCAATTGGCCAAGCCATTATTCATGCTCCGCAAGTTTTACTGCTTGATGAGCCCGCATCTGGGCTCGATCCTGAGGCACGCAATGAGCTGGCAATTTTATTCCGCCAATTGCAGGCCAGCGGCATGACGCTGTTGGTTTCATCGCATATTTTGGCCGAATTAGAAGCTTATTCCAGCCATATGCTGGTGCTTAGAGATGGCAAAATTCTAGAGCACCGCGCCCTACATCAGGGCCTAGCCTGCAAGGCATTACAGCTTCGCCTTGCCAGCCCCAACGATAAGCTCATGGATATTTTAAGTGCCAACCCCGCCATTAGCCTCAGTAAAGCCGATGCTTTACATGCCGAGTTTGATTTCAATGGCAATAACTCAGAGCAAGCGCTGCTGCTGGCCGAGCTCATCCAAGCGGGCCTAGCAATTACTAGCTTTGGCGAGCAAAACTTGCAGCAAGCTTATCTGCGCTCGATAGAAGGTGGAAAACCATGAACCCAGAATTTAAACGCAATCTATGGCTCAATTTTTCTCTGCACCGCTTAATCGGCATGCCCGCCATTTTGGGGCTGATCTTTTTAGCTGTAGCGATGAATGGCCAAGCCAGCCACGTAGGCAGCTCTGCGGCGATGTTGTTTGTTGGCATTGTTTGGCTATGGGGTACAAAAAACGCCGCAGCAGCGATTGGCGATGAGCAAAGAGATCACACTTGGGATCAGCAAAGAATGAGCGCGCTCAGCCCTTGGGCCATGACTTGGGGCAAGTTATTTGGTGCAACCTTATTTAACTGGTACGGCGGGGCGATTTGTATCTTGGTACTGCTGATTAGCGATCTTGCCAAAGACCCAATCAATACCTTGTTCAAAGCGCTATCGCTGATCGCAATGAGCCTGCTGCTACACGGTGCAGCGCTAGTGATGAACTTGCAACTAGGCCAATCAGATTTCGCCCAAAATCGCCGTGGCAGCTTTAATTTGCTACTGGCAATCCCCCCACTCTTTTTAATGCCCAGCCTGTTTGAGCTCAGCGAAACGCCGATTACTTGGTGGGATATCAGCTTTATGCCGCTGCAATTTCAGCTTTTAGCTGGCAGCTTCTTTGCTGTTTGTAGCATTTTTGCCGCTTGGCGACTCATGCAAAACGCCTTGCAAGTGCGCACACAGCCTTGGGCGTGGCCGGTATTTGCCTGCCTACTTACAGGATTTTTAGCAGGTTTTAATCACGAGAATCTGCCTATGCTCGGCCTGATTATCAGCAGCAGCATGACCTACGCAACGCTGTTTTCTGAGCCTAATAGCATCACCATTTGGCAGCGAATCCAGCAGCGGATTCAAGCCCAAAACTGGCATGGGGCACTGATTAACTTACCGCTCTGGCCCACCACGCTACTACTCTCTTTTGCGTTTGCCTTGCTCGCAATGGGGGCAGCTCCAAGCGAGCTTTCTAGCATCACCACCGCCCCGCTCTCCATGGCTTTGATGCTGCTAAGGGATAGCGCCATTTGCGTATTCCTTGCTTTTGGCCCCAAGCGAGGCATCACCAATAGCCTGCTCTATCTAGCGCTTATTAATGGGCTACTTCCATTTTTAGCACATAGCAGCGGTTTAACGAGTGTGGCTTATTTCATCATGCCAATGAGTCATCCAGCAGCAATCACCAGCATTCTCATCAGCACCATTCATGCTCTCATCGCCATCGCCTTAGTCTTTTGGAGATGGCAAGCCCTGCAAGCAGCCAAGCGCTAAACAGGAGGTTCCTGCTCTTGAAAAAAACTAATATTTTGCTCCAGCACACTGGCATGTGCCGCCAGCTCTTGAGCGGCTTGGCTTAGGGATTGGGCAGCGCCTACATTGGCTTGCGTGCCTTGGGTGAGCTGCTCTACTGAGCGGCTAATTTGGTCTATCCCCTGTGCCTGCTCTTGGGAAGCAAAAGAGATTTCCTGAATCAGCAAAGAGGTTTTACGAATAGATGGCACGATATTTTCTAATAGCTGACCAGCGCCTTCAGCTTGGCTGACGCTATTGCTGGCTAAATCGCTGATTTCTTGTGCGGCAAGCTGGCTTCGCTCTGCCAGCTTTCTGACTTCTAATGCTACAACCGCAAAGCCCTTGCCATTTTCCCCTGCCCTTGCCGCCTCAATGGCGGCGTTCAGCGCCAGCAAATTAGTTTGGTAAGCAATATCATCAATAATGCTGATTTTCTTAGCAATCTGCCGCATCGCCTGCACCGTTTGTTTTACCGCCTCGCCCCCTTTTACCGCACTACTGGATGCTTGACCTGCCATTTCCTCGGTCACTTTGGCATTGTCGCTATTTTGGCTAACGGTAAAATTAATTTCTTTTAGCGCATTACTGGTGTTTTCGATGTTTTCCATCTGCTCTGCCGCATTTTGCGATAGCTGCTGTGCAGAAGCATGAACTTGCTCTGAAGTGCTCGCCAACACCCCCGAGGTAGTTTTAATATCCCCAATTACCAGCCTAAAGCGCTGACTCATCCTGCCTAACGCCCCTAATAAGCTTTGCTCGTGGCTTTCAGTAAAATGCACATTTAAATTACCTGCCGCAATTTGCTGCACAATTTGTAGCGCCTTACCTGGCTCGCAACCCAAGATCTGAATCAAACGCCGATAAGTCCAAACCAACAGCAGCAATAAAACCAAGCCAAACAAAAGTAAAACACCCTGCATTAAGCTCAAATAGAACTGCTTATTTTGCTCCGCAAGGCTCACTGCGGCCGCGGTTCTTTTCTCTAGCAAAACAAAAAACTCATCCACGGGCCGCATAATTTGCGCTTTATATTGATGGTAATTAGCGTTATGCATCAAATCTGCAGCGAGTTTTAAATCTGGCTCGCCCTGTTTAGTAAATTGCCCTGCATCATCAGCAAAACGCCCTTTTACTGCATTCATGGCAATTGTTTCGCTTTTAACCAAATCATCAGAATTAACCTGTGCTTCTTTTAATTTGGCAAACTCTGCATTACTAAAACCCGCCTGTTTCATTAAATATTGTAAAGAAACCTTCCCCTCATCAGGCCTTGGCGCAATCCCATCCACCGCCATAAAATCCCAATAAATCCGCTGATATTCTTGTGGCCGCGCTTTCTTACCATTACGAATATCCAGTACATCCCAATATTGCTTCTCATATTTAGCATCACCCGTAATTACATAACTACGCGCGAGCCGAGTGAGATCATCTGAGCTTTGCCTTAACTCATCCGCCAATAAATAAGAGTTATAACGCTGTAATACGGCTTGGCTATGCGCATCGGCGCTTTGCTTCAGCAAAATTGCCGTGCTTAACAACAGCAGCAAAGTAAACGCCACCAATGCACCAAGCGTCAAAAACATACCTTTTACACTACGCATACTCATAAGCCCTATTAGCTAGCAGCCCGACAAGCGGCTAGTTTCATTCAGAAAAAACTGAAAACTGCCTTATCAGCCTAGTACGACAAACCCTAGTGTGCAGGCAAACTTTCATAGTTTAAAACCTACCCACGGCATACCCAACAAATAACGTAAGCAATTCCGTAATCAATACAAATCATCTAGACATCCACACAAAATATTTATCCATCGACTGGATGGCGCGTGTTTTTTGTTTTTTAGTGGGCTGCGTATTTTTTGATCTTGCTAAGCAATATCAGTTAGTGATTACATTTAGATGAATGGCGATGGCAAAAAATCGCCCTAGCCATCCTGCCTGCTTGCCTAAAATGGACTAGCACAGGGCGATGACAACAGTAGCTGACTCATACACTTTCCCATCACTATGGCGTTCTGCCTTAAAATAGCTTTTTTTCTCTTACGCGACGCCGCCACGATGAAAATCGCCATTGCCCAGCTCAACCCTATTGTCGGTGACCTTGCCGGCAATACCACCAAGATTTTTGCCGCTGCCGCTCAGGCCAAAGCCGAGGGTGCGGATATTTTGCTGACCCCTGAGCTGGCGCTATGCGGATACCCGCCAGAAGATTTATTGCTACGCTCGGCTTTTTTGGCTGAGTGCGCCACCGCCGTCGGCCGTTTTATTGATGAGCTAGATGGCATTACCCTCGTACTGGGCTATCCGCGTGCCAGTGGTGGAGAACGCTTTAACAGCGCCATCGTGATTCGGGATGGCAATGTACTTGGCCGCTATGACAAGTTGCTGCTGCCCAATGACCAAGTTTTTGATGAAGTTCGCTACTTCTCGCCAGGCTATTCGCCCTTGGTGTTTGAGCAGGATGGCGTACAGATTGGACTCGCCATTTGTGAAGACATCTGGGATGTGGAGCCTGCTTCTGCAGCAGACGACGAAGGTGCAGAGCTATTATTAATCTTAAATGCCTCACCCTATAACCAAGCCAAACAATCCACCCGCCGAGAAGTGGTCGGCCAGCGTGTAGAAGAAACCGGCATGGCGATGGTGTATTGCAATATGGTGGGGGGCCAAGACGAGCTCATTTTTGACGGCCAATCCTTTGCTATGGATAAGTCTGGTGAGCTGGTGGCCCAATTGCCTGCATTTAAGGAAGAGCTGGCCTTTATTGATTACCAACAAGGCAAGCTAAAACCCGCCGCTATTACGCCAGATTTAAGCGATGAGGCCAGCAGCTATCAGGCGCTAGTCCTTGGAGTGCAAGATTATATTGGCAAGAATAAATTCCCAGGGGTATTGCTGGGTTTATCCGGCGGGATTGATTCGGCGCTCACACTGGCGATTGCTGTGGATGCGCTAGGCGCAGATAAAGTACACGCCGTGATGATGCCATCACGTTACACCGCCGATATCAGCGTGGATGATTCGCGTGAAATGATTAAAATATTGGGCTGCAAATATTCAGAAATCGAAATTTGGCCCATTTATGAAGCCTTTATGTATGCCTTGAGCGATGAATTTGATGGCCAAGCGGCAGACACCACCGAAGAAAACCTACAAGCACGCGCACGTGGCACCTTGCTGATGGCTTTATCTAATAAATCTGGCAAGCTAGTGCTCACCACCGGCAATAAATCAGAAATGACCACCGGCTACGCCACCCTTTACGGCGATATGGCAGGCGGCTTTGCTGTGCTCAAAGACGTGGCAAAAACACTGGTTTATCGCCTCTCTAGCTGGCGCAATACCCAAAGCATGGTGATTCCTGAGCGTATTATTACTCGCCCACCTTCTGCGGAACTTCGCCCAGATCAAACCGACCAAGACTCATTACCGCCATACGAAATACTGGATGCAATCTTGCAAGCCTATGTAGAAGAAAACCTTAGCCGCGCCGAGATTATCGCCAAGGGTTTTGCCAAGGCAGATGTAGACCGCGTGGTGCATTTACTGACCATTAACGAGTACAAACGTCGCCAAGCGCCGGTAGGCCCACGGATTACCCACCGCGCATTTGGCAAAGATTGGCGTATGCCAATTACCAACCGTTTTTCTATGTAAGCCTTAAAGGGCACGGCATGCCGTGCCCCAACCTACCTCACTCTGGATGACCCATGCTTAAGCTAGACCGCTACACGCGTATTGCCAGTTATTTCATGATTGGGTTGTTTCTACTTATTGTCATGCTGAATCACCTGCTACCCGCCTTACTGATCGGGCTATTAGTTTATGAATTGGTGGCGCAAGCCGCGCAAGCCCCTTTCATTTGCCGCTTGCCACCCAAGCGTGCCAAACCGGTTGCACTGATTATCTTTGCTGCCTTTATTATCTTGCTGCTGGTCTTACTGGGCTTTAGCTTGGCATCGGTGTTTCATGGCGAATCGGCGTCTATGCCTAGCATCATGCGTAAATCAGGTGAAATTGCCGAAGCCTTGCATCATGAGCTGGCCAACTGGCTGCCCGCTTGGATGTTAGAAAGCCTGCCGCAAGATGTAACGGCGTGGAAAACCGCCTTTTACCAGTGGTCAGATAAGCACATCGCTCAGCTACAGCAAATTGGCGCTCGCACCGGCCATACATTGGCGCAAATGCTGATCGCCATGGTGATTGGTGCCATGCTGTCTTTACACCACAACAGCCAAGATAAAGCGCCCCTGCTCGATGCCCTGCAAACTCGCTGCGCCCGCTTGGCTCATTCATTCAGACAAATCGTGTTTGCCCAAGTACGCATTTCTGCGCTCAATACATTTTTTACCTTAGTCTACTTGGCAGTAGTGTTACCTTCATGCGGCGTTTCCCTGCCACTCACTAAAACATTAATTGTCATTACCTTTTTAGCGGGCTTATTGCCTGTGATTGGTAATCTGATTTCTAACACGGCGATTGTGGCCGTTAGCATGAGCGTTTCAGCCTCAGTAGCGGCAGGGTCATTAGCTTTCTTAGTGATTATTCATAAATTCGAATATTTCTTAAATGCGCGCATTGTTGGCGGGCGTATCCATGCTTTTGCATGGGAGCTGCTTCTGGCCATGCTGCTAATGGAATCCATATTTGGCCTACCCGGCCTTGTGGCTGCGCCTATTTTTTATGCCTATTTAAAGAACGAATTAAAAGAAGCACAATTAATTTAACCCATCCATATCACTAGATCACCTGAGAGAATCATCTGTCATGCGAGCGTAACTATTCACTGTTATTCTTTATGCCTACGCTGAATATCTGGCTTCACATGACTGCAAATCCCAGCCTAGAAATACTTAGGCAAGAACTAGAAAATATCATTCGCCAAAATTTATTGACGGCACTTTTTCAACCGATTGCGTCAACAAGAGATGGTGAAATTTACGGCTATGAAGGGCTGATTAGAGGCCCTTCATCCAGCTTTTTACATTCCCCCATTAATCTTTTTCGCACTGCTGAAAAATTAGGCTGTTTACACGCCCTTGATTTTGCCTGCCGTAAAACTGTTATTCAGGCCTTTGTAAAAGAAGAGCTGGCTGGACGTTTATTTTTAAATGTGATCCCATCTTGTTTAGCAGAACAAGACTTCAAACCGGGCGCCACCCTCGCGCTATTAAATGCCGCAGGTCTTGCTCCGCAGCGCGTGGTGATTGAGCTAACCGAAACGCAACCCACCCACGATTACGCACTACTTAAAGAAGCGCTGCTCCACTACCGCGATATGGGGTTTAAGATTGCGCTGGATGATTTAGGAGAAGGCTTTTCATCATTACGGCTATGGTCAGAGCTCAAACCAGAATTCGTTAAGATAGATAAATACTTTATTCAAGGCTTGGCTTGCGACGCACAAAAAAGACAATTTGTTCGATCAATCCAACATATCGCCATCAATACCGGTGCACGGGTTATTGCAGAAGGCATTGAATCGCAAGCTGATTTACAAATCGTGCAAAAGATTGGCATTAGCTATGTACAAGGCTACTTTATTGCCCTGCCGCAGGCGCACCCGCCGCGAAAACTCAATCTTAATTTACTCGAAAAAGACCCTCGCTCTGGGGTGCTGAATGAGCAAACAGCAGGCCAATTACTGGTTGAAGTGCCCACCGTTTCCCCTAGGCAAAGCGGTGCAGAAATCTGCCGTATCTTTAGCAAACACCCCCAAATTCATGCCCTGCCGGTGATTGATGATCATCGACCGGTTGGCCTATTACGTCGCCATGAAGTCATCGAATACTTTAGCCGCCCTTTTGCTCACGAGCTTTACGGCAATAAGCCCTGCAAAGCACTCATGGATTGCACTCCGCTGATTGTGGAGCACTCCACCAGCCTGCAAGAGCTATCCCAATTAGTCACCGCAGCCGATCACCGCCATCTAGCCGATGGCTTTATTATTACCGAGCAAGGCCATTACTTAGGCATGGGAACCGGCCATGATTTAATGCGGGCCATCACCGAATTACAAATACGCGCTGCCCGCCATGCCAATCCACTGACCTTATTGCCAGGCAATGTGCCTATTCAAGAGCATATGGAAGTCCTGCTCGCAGAGCAGCGCCCATTTACTGTGGCGTATATCGATCTAGACCACTTTAAGCCGTATAACGATGTCTATGGCTATGCCCGTGGTGATAGCATGATTCGAATGCTGGGGGAGTTACTTCTTGGCATTGCCGACCCACAAATTGATTTTGTTGGCCATATTGGCGGCGATGATTTTATGGTGCTATTTCGCTCATCAGACTGGAAAAGCCGCTGCCAAAGCTTGCTCAAAGAATTTGAGCAGAGGGTAAAAAGCTTGTTTGAACCAGAGCACGTTTTAGCAAACAGCTATAGCAGTGAGGATCGCCGTGGCGTGGTGCAGAATTTTCCGCTCAGCAGCCTATCCATTGGGGTGATCGAAGCCCGTAAAGATCGCTATCTCACCCACCACGAAGTTGCGGCAGCAGCGACCCACGCCAAACATTTAGCCAAAGGTAAGCAGGGAAACAGCTTGTTTGTAGAGCAGCGCAAAGTAGAACATCCAAGCGCAGAGCTGGTGCTATAAACAGGGCATTGGCTGAGGGCAAGCGCCGCCTATGACTTATCCGACAAAAAGCCTAAAGACCAATCTAACCCATATTCTGCATTAGCCAAATCAAGCAGTGGCTGCAAGCTTGTTAGCAAAGCAGGCAGATGTGGCGCAACCTCGGCTTGCTGGCCCTTATGCAGCATCAGTAAAGCGTCTGCCAATGTTAATACCGGCAGCCGATTGACGTTCTCATCCGGCATTAAAATACGATTAGGCCCAGTAGAGCCATATAGCCTCATTGTAGCCTTGCTAAATAAGGCAGGAGCCGAGTGGGTATCATCATGCCAAGAGTTAGCCACCGCCACGCTAGCAGTCACCGTTAAGCGTTCATCTCGGTAATTAATTCTGGCCGCTGCTACGCCTTGCCTTAAGCGCTCGGCCATGACTCGCACTTCCGATAAAGAAGTGCCTGGTGCCACAATCGCAAACTGCGGCCCATCCACATGCGCCAGCGTGTCTTCTCGGCGCAATTTGGCCGCCAAAAGCTTAGCTAACAAGCTCAGCATTTGATCAGCCAAGCGCTCGCCAAGCTTTTGCTTTAGCGGCTGATAATGATCGATCTCTAATAAGAGCAAAGTCACTTCAGAATTGTGCCGCAGCGCATAGGCCATAGATTGCTCCATTTGCAACATCAGCAAATTCGAGCTTGAAACCCCAGTCATGCTATCCCGAGCAATCTCCTGCGCCTTCTCCGTGCGTGCAATGACTAGCTCTTGCTGAATCGCGGCCAATTGAATATTAGCGGCAACACGTGCGAGCATTTCAGCTCTATCGGTTGATTTTGTAATAAAGTCTGTAGCACCACATTCAACACATTTTTGCTTAGTGGCATCGTCTTCTTCACCCGAGATAATAATCACCGGCAACAAATACAAACGCCCATCACCAGCACCGCGCACGCGGGCCAATAAGCCCAAGCCATCGAGCTCAGGCATGGTTAAGTCAGAGATCAGCAACTGAATGCTTTCATCGGCCAGAAGCCGCTGCCAGCCTGCCTCACCATCAGCCTCTTCAATCACATCGTAGGCAATACCAAGGTGCTTTTTGATTGTCGCCCGAACAATGCGAGAATCATCCACGACAAGAATGCGCGGTAAAGGAAGGTGTTCTGAATCCACTTGCGACATCTAATCAGGCCTGTCTTACATCGTTGATAGAATTTAGCATAAACGCATTCGCTCTGCCGATATACGGTCAAAACACCCGCCATAAACCCCTATAAGATTCAAACTAGCTAGCAGCCTGTCGAACTTAAGGCGGACCTACTGCAAAAACTCTGGATTCGGCTATATTCCACGCACTTTCGCGCTAAATAGCTAGATGCGTGAAATCTGTCTCGAACCGGTCATTTTTTCGCGACGGTCGCCTAAGTAACAGGCCGCTAAGTCATTATAAAGGAGCGAGCATTATGACTATTGATTTGCAGCTTCAGTTGAGCATCGCCCCCCTTTCATGCTTTGAGGCTAAACGTTGCCTACACAGCCTAGCGCGTGAAGGCATTGTAACCCTATGGCATGAGCAGCGCCCTTTCAGTCGCGACACTTGCCTACTAAACCTTAGCGCGGAATGTAGTAGCTCGGACAGCCCTCAGTGGCTTAGCGAACGCTTAGCTGCAGCCATCTGGAAAGAAACTGGGCGCTTTGTACGCCTTACTAATCTAGTCGTTAGCAACAACGAAACTGAACATTTATTTACTTTTGAAGAGGCCGACTACCAGCGTTTAATGCCCGCATTTAGGCTAAGAATGCCGCCACTACGCCGCTAATTAAAGGCCCAAACGAACAAAAACCCCAGCCTAGGCTGGGGTTTTCTTCACTCGAACATCTACAGAATTAGGCCATAGCCTTGATTGCTGCAGACAGACGGCTCTTATGACGAGCTGCCTTGTTCTTGTGGAAGATTTCTTTATCAGCGATACGGTCAATGATACTGACGGACTGTTGGAAGACAGTCTGAGCCGCAGCTTTATCACCTGCTTCCACAGCCTTCAGCACCTTTTTGATCGCGGTGCGGAAAGCGGAACGCTGGCTGGTATTGTGCTGGCGGGCTTTCTCAGCCTGACGTGCACGCTTGCGAGCTTGGGCACTGTTAGCCATGTTTTGAAACTCCTGAGACGGGCTTGCCCAAAAATCGGGCTAATTCGGAAACCGGCGATGATAGCCTCACTTTTAGCTTCTGGCAAGCACTTCTGCGCAGCGAACCTCAACAAGGCACGCCTCCCCCCAAAAAAACGCATCCTTTTCCCATAAATTCCACAGGCATTCGCATAGCTTGCAATACAGATAAGATCCGGCCTTATAATTGCGCCCTCACTACTCAAACCCTCATTATGAACCTCTTAAAAACACTAGCGGCAGTCAGCTCCATGACGCTGGTCTCTCGTATTTTGGGTTTTGTACGCGACACCATTATTGCGCATGCGTTTGGCGCAGGTGCTGGCACAGACGTCTTCTTTACCGCATTTAAGCTGCCCAATATGCTGCGGCGTATTTTTGCCGAGGGCGCTTTTTCCCAAGCTTTTGTCCCCACTCTGGCCGAATACAAATCTCGTAAAGGTGAAGCAGAAACCAAAGAGTTTATCGCCAAAATTGCCGGCATGCTGACCTTGGTACTCGTGATTGTCACGCTCTTGGGTGTTTTAGCAGCACCATTGATTATTTATTTTTCTGCCGCTGGTTTTGCTAAAGATGCCGCTAAATTTGATTTAGCAGTAGAACTGCTCCGCTATATGTTTCCCTATATTTTATTGATTTCGCTTTCTTCATTAGTGGGCAGTATTCTAAATACGTACAACCGTTTTTCTGTTCCCGCCTTTGTGCCCACACTCCTTAATATTTCATTTATTGCCTGCGCGCTTTGGCTGGCTCCGCTGATGGATAGGCCTATTTTTGCCCTCGCCATTGCGGTATTAATTGGCGGCGTGGCTCAGCTTTGCTATCAACTTCCCCACTTAGCCAAACTGGGCATGCTGATGTGGCCCAAGCTAGATATTAAAGACGAAGGCGTTTGGCGAGTCATTAAACAAATGGGCCCTGCTATTTTTGGTGTATCGGTGGCGCAAATCAGCTTAATTATTAACTCAAACCTCGCCTCTTTCTTGGCTTCCGGCAGTGTTTCATGGATTTACTACGCCGATAGGCTGATGGAGTTCCCTACTGGCGTGCTTGGCGTGGCGCTAGGGACGATCCTATTACCCAGCCTAGCCCGCAGCCATGCTAGTAATGATCAAGCCAGCTACGACCGTTTGTTAGATTGGGGGCTGCGCCTATGCATCATGCTATGTCTGCCCGCCACAGTTGCCTTGGCCATCCTTGCTGGGCCACTAACGCTAACCCTGTTTCAAAGCGGTAAATTTACCATCCATGATGCGCTTATGACGCAGCAAGCGCTGGTCGGCTATAGCGTCGGTTTAATCGGTTTAATCTTGATTAAAATCCTCGCCCCCGCGTTTTACGCCCGCCAAGAGATTAAAACCGTTGTGCGTATTGGCTTAATTACGCTGTTTGCCACTTTAGCCATCAACCTACTCTTTTTATGGGTACTCCCCTTCAAGCATGCTGGGTTAACGCTGGGGATGAGTTTAGGCGCTTGCTTAAATGCAGGGCTGCTATACCGCACGCTGCGTTTACGAGGCTATTACACCCCACAGGCAAACTGGAAGCCCTTTATGCTACGGATTGTGGCTGGGGTTATGATCATGAGCGGGCTATTGCTGGGCTTACTGCACTTCATCCCTCACTTTGCCGAAATGACTAAGCTACTGCGCGTCGGCTGGCTAAGCGTGCTGGTTATTGCCGGAGCAGGTGTTTATTTTGCCGCGTTGTTTGCGCTAGGATTCAGGCCTAAAGACTTCTCGCGTACTGCAATTAACAACTGAAGTGACATATGGGGGGTAATGCAAAGCAGTGCTTATCGTTTTTTTCTCGCGCGAATAACGCCCGTTAATCATTAGACCGAACGAATGGAACGAAAAAGCCCACGAAATGAACTGCACCCCAAAAGTTGGACACCCGTCCATTTTTGGGGTGTTTTTATGTCCAAGTACACAATGCAATTCAAACTTACTGCCGTTCAGCAATATTTAACGGGCGAAGCAGGTATTAAAACGATCGCCAAGCAACAT
>NZ_JANXSO010000052.1 GCF_025352645.1 Iodobacter sp.
AAAGGCGTGGTGGCTAAATTGCCAGCTGGTCTTGAATTGCTGGATAAAAATGATCCTCTCGGTGTGAGCCAATTTGTGCAGGATGTGCGCTTTCGCCGTGGGCTTGAGGGCGAATTAGTGCAGAGCATTATGGCATTAGAGCCAATTGCTAATGCGCGGGTGCATTTATCTATTGCCCGATCTTCTTCATTTGTTGATTCGGGAATTGATAAAAGCTCGGCATCGGTGATTGTTTCTTTAAAGCGTGGCCAGAAATTAAATCAGGAACAAATTGCTGCCATTGTTAATTTAGTGGCTGGCAGCGTATCTAGCCTTAGCCCGCAAAAAGTCACCTTGGTGGACGAGGCGGGCAGTCTTTTATCTGCGCGCCTTGATACGGCGGCCAGTGGTTTTGCAGGCAACGAGAACGACAGCGCCAGCCGCTACCGAGAACAAACCCTTAGCAGCATTCGTGATCTGCTTGATCCGGTGTTAGGTGCAGATAATTTTAAGGTGAGCGTTACCGCCGATGTGGATAACGATCAGGTGGAAGAGACGCGCGAGCAGTATGGTGCTGATCCAAAAATTACCAGCGAAGCCACCCGTGACGAGCAAACCAGCGAGAAAAGCGCCATCGGCATTCCAGGCTCTTTAAGTAATCGACCGGTTAATGCTGTGCCAGCCAAGCCTGAAGCTGACGCTAATGGCTTTAAAAAGAATGCGATGACCCGCCAGTATGCTTACGATAAAAGTATTACTAGCACCAAAAAAGCCCGTGGCGTGCTACGTCGCTTAAATGTGGCGGTGGTACTTAGCAATGCAGCAGCGCCTTCGGTGAAGGCTGGTTGGTCGCCTGCGCAAATTGCCAATATTGAAAAAATACTCAGAAATGGTTTAGGCATTGATAGCGAACGTGGCGATCAGTTGATGGTGTCTTCTTTGCCGTTTACACCTCGTCCATATGCAACGCCGTGGTGGCAAGAGCGCAGCACTATTTATGATGCTGCCAGTGTGTTGGGTTATGCCTTAAGCGTATTGCTGGCGTTTTTATTCTTGGTGCGCCCCGCTTTCAAGCTGTTAAAAGAAAGGCTTAATAAGCCCGCCACTCCTTTAGCTTTGACGGCAGCTGCCGAGTTAGATATCACGCCAGCTAGCCCTGCTACTGCCGAGGGCTATACCGCTGCCGTACCGAAAGGCTCGGCGATGCCGGTGGTGCCGCTACTAGAAAACTATGATCTTCCTCCGGCTGGCTCGTCGGTTGACGTGCTGGTCGATCACTTAAAAGAGTTGGCCGCCAAAGAGCCAGAACGCGTTGCCGAAGTGGTTAAACAATGGGTGCAAAAAGATGGACGCAATCAATAATCAGGCTGAAACCGTGCTGACTCCGGTTGAGCAGGCGGCCATTGTTTTATTAAGCATGGGCGAAGAGCCTGCTGCCAATGTGCTGCGCTGCTTGGGCCGTGAAGAATTGCTGGCGGTGACGCAGGTGATGTCGCGCATGAGTGGTATTAAGGTGGATACGGTAAAGGTATCCATCCAGAAATTCTTTGATGAGTATCGTGAGCAAAGTGGTGTGCACGGCGCATCGCGCTCTTTTTTGCAGCGCTCCTTGGATTTGGCCTTGGGTGGCGATATTGCCAATAGCGTGCTGAACAGCATTTATGGCGATGAGATTCGCCCAAAAATGGCGCGCTTGCAATGGGTTTCGCCGCAGTGGCTGGCCGATAGAATTGCCCATGAGCATGTGCGTATGCAGGCCGTCTTTTTAGCTTTTCTACCGCCTAATTTGGCGGGCAAAGTGGTAGAGGCGCTACCCGTGGCCACGCAAGATCATGTGTTGGTGGGGATTGCCCGTTTAAAAGAAGTGGATCGCGAGTTATTAACCGAGCTAGAAGAGCTGGTGAACCGCTGCCTAGATAATCTGCACACCCAAAGCACCGAAGTAGCGGGTATGCAGCAAACCGCCGATATTATTAATCGCTATTCGGGTAATAAGCAGCAAATGATTGAGCTATTGCGTGCCCACGATGCCGATCTGGTGGCTGAAATCGAAAGCCGAATGTACGACTTCTTTATCTTGTCGCGCCAAACCGAAACCGCGCTGATGCGCATTGTGGAAGACGTGCAGCTAGAGCAGTGGGCTATTGCCTTAAAAGGCGCTGAGCCGGAAGTGCGTCAGGCAATTACCCAAACCATGCCGCGCCGCCAAGCGCAAAGCTTTGAAGATATGATGCGCCGCTCTGGCCCTGTGCCGCTTAGCCGTGTTGAGGAAGTTCGCAAGGAAATCATGGCCATTGTGCGTGAATTGGCCAGCAGTGGCGAAATTGATTTACAACTCTTTCCTGAGGCGGTGGTTGAGTGATATCGGTTCGCCCTCATCGTTTTCCTTCTTTACAGCGGCTGCAGGCGGCCCAAGGTAGCAGCAGCGAAGCCCCACTGTCTGCCGAGGCCTATCAGCAGGGCTGGGATAGCGGCCATGGCGATGGTCATGCTGAGGGTTTAAGCCGTGGCGAGGCGGCGGGTTTTAGCGAGGGTCATGCCGCTGGGCTGGCTCAGGGCGAGGCCGAAGCAAGGCTGGCTGCCCTGGCGCGCTTTGATGAAAAAGCCGCCTTGATGGAGCTGCTACTGCAACAGGTGCAGCGGGCCAGTGATGATTTCCAACTGGCCTTGCGCCAAGAAGTGGTCGATTTGGTGGCCAAGGTGGCCAAGCAGGTGATTCGCTGTGAGCTGACTTTGCAGCCGGTGCAATTGCTGGCCTTGGTCGATGAAACCCTCGCAGCAACGTCGCAAACCAATACCTCGGTTGCCGTACATTTAAATGCCGAAGAATGCCAGCGCGTGATTGAGCTGGCCCCAGAGCGGGCTGCTCGCTGGCAGTTGGTCGCCGATCCAAATCTAGCGCCAGGCGAATGCCGAATTCGTAGTGCAGAAATGGAAGCCGATGCTGGCTGCATGCAAAGGTTAGATCTTTGCATGGATCAGCTTAGCGGGCAGCTGGTGGGTGAGATGGCCAAGGTTGCACCATGAGCTTGATTGGCGATGCTTTGCGCCGTTTAGATTTAAACGACGTACCTGTCGCCACTATGACCGGGCGCTTAATTGGCGTGACCGGCATTTTATTAGAAAGCGTAGGTTGCCCCTTAGAAACCGGCCAGCGTTGCCTGATTGAAACCTCATCAGGGGAATGGATTCAGGCGCAGGTGGTGGGCTTTCGCCGCGAAGTTTCTTTTCTTATGCCGTTTAAAAAGCCAGTTGGCTTGCAGACCGGAGCCAGAGTTCAAGCCGCGCCACAGGCTAGCTCGTTGATGATTGGCGAATCTTGGCTGGGCCGAATTGTAAATGGTCTTGGCGAGCCGATGGACGATCTTGGCCCACTGGGTGGCGATAAGCCACTGGCCGCCGCACCTCCCAAAATTAATCCCCTACGTAAACAGCCGGTGCTCGAGCCGCTGGATATTGGCGTGCGTGCCATCAATGGCCTGCTCTCCTTAGGTAAAGGCCAGCGGGTTGGTTTATTTGCCGGCAGTGGCGTGGGTAAAAGCGTATTGCTGGGGATGATTACCCGCAATACCTCGGCGGATATTGTAGTGGTTGGCCTCATTGGCGAGCGTGGCCGCGAAGTGCGTGAGTTTGTTGATCACTCGCTTGGCCCGGAGGGCTTGGCAAAAGCCGTGCTGGTGGTGGCCCCTGCCGATGAGTCACCGCTGATGCGCTTAAATGCTACCGAGCTTTGCCACAGCATTGCTGCCCATTATCGTGATCAGGGCCATCGGGTTTTGCTGCTGGTAGATTCGCTCACCCGCTACGCTATGGCGCAGCGCGAAGTGGCGTTGGCTCTGGGTGAGCCACCCGCTACCCGTGGTTATCCGCCATCGGTATTTGGGCTGTTGCCTAATCTGGCCGAAAGCGCAGGTAATGGTGAAAACCCGCAGGGCAGTATGACGGCAATTTATACCGTGCTGGCGGAAGGGGACGATCAGCAAGACCCCGTGGTGGATACCGCCAGAGCCATTTTAGACGGCCATATTGTGTTATCGCGCCAGTTGGCCGAGCGCGGGCATTTCCCTGCCATTGATATCGCACAATCGGTTAGCCGCTGTATGAGCCAGATTAGTAGCAGCGAGCATAACGCTGTGTCACGGCAGATTAAGGCGCTGTTATCACGCTACCGTGAAGTGCGAGATCTGATTCCCTTGGGCGCTTATGTGCCGGGCATCGATGCAGAAACCGACCGAGCGGTGCGTTTATTTCCGCGTATCGAAGCCTATTTACAGCAGGCCGTGAATGAAGCCGCACCGCTGGCCGATTCACTGGCCGATTTAAAGGCGCTATTGCAATGAGTACGCCCCAAGCCGTGCAGCGTCTAGAGCTGATGCTGCGTTTACGCCAAAGTGATGTGGATAAACAAGAAACCGTGGTGCGAGATAAGCACCAGCTGACGCAGCGCTATCAAAAAAACATCAGCCGCATGGAGTCGCTTTGCCAGCACTTAGGCGCAAGCGCTGTGCCGCACCCTGCATTGGCGATCAATGCTGGCGCGTTTAAACATTCGCTACTCAATTTCATCACCCTGCAAAAGCAGGATTTAGCCTTGGGCGATGCGGATCTGGCGGTGGCACGTAAAGATTTATTAGCGGCCGTATCACGCCGTGAAGTGATGGATAAATTAGGCGAGCAAGAGCGTATGGCCTTGCAAAAGCTGCGTGAGCGAGCGTTGCAAAAGCAGTCAGATGAAACGGCTACGCAGGCGCATTTGCGCAGAAGGGTTGGGATTGGTGCGTAGCCATGATTTTAGTGCCTTCGGCACGGTGATCTTGGTGCGGGAGCCCCCGCATGGGCCTTCCTTTCTTGCGCGGCCAAGAAACGAAGCCAAAGAAGGCCGCCGGTAAGGTTCACACTCATAGGTAACACATTCGTCCAAGGACATAGGTAACACTTCTCTGGTTTGTGATACGCACAACTGGAGCACGTTATGCCGTGGAATGAGGTGAAACCGATGGATGAAAAAGTGAAATTTATCGCC
>NZ_JANXSO010000124.1 GCF_025352645.1 Iodobacter sp.
GGAATACGAACAAATGCTTGACCTGCCAGCGGGCTATGCACGTAGGAAACAAAGATACTTGCAAGCACAGAAGGAGGTAGCTGTTGAGCATTACCGCACGCATGGCCAATGCATTGCGAGCACCATTCACGCACTGGGCTATCCCTGTCGTAGCGTATTAAGCGATTGGATTGGCGAGGTATTTCCTGAGGCCAGAAAAAAGACACTTGGCGGTTTTAAGCAAATCAACTACCCCGATTCAATGAAGCAAGCTGGCGTCATGGCGCTGTGTGCTCGAAATGGGAGTGCACAGGCAATTGCCGAGAAATTAGGGATCTGCAGAGTGACGTTGTGCAACTGGAAAAATCAGTTACTCGGCAATGATGCCCCTACATCCATGAAACTCAGCAACAATTCTTCGCCAGATCAGGTGGAGGTAAAGCGTCAGATCGAAATGCTACAAAGCGAACTGCGACAGTTTCAACTCGAACGAGATCTCTTAAAAACCACTAATGAAGTACTGGAAAAAGGCTTGTGCGTTGATCCGAAGAAGCTGAGTAACCGAGAAAAAACACTGTTGGTTGAAGCCCATAAAGAGCAATACCCCCTGTCTGAGCTCTTTGGTCAGCTGGGGCTACCACGCAGCTCGTACTTCTACCATAAGGCTCGTTTGCAGGCTGACGACAAATATCTTGCGGTTCGAAAAACCATCAGTGATATCTTCGAGCAGAATTATCGTTGTTACGGCTATCGAAGATTGAAGGCTGTTTTGACTGAGCAAAACATCATTCTTTCCGAGAAAGTGGTGCAGCGCTTGATGAAACAAGAAGGATTGCTCGTTGCCAAACCGAAGCGGCAGCGCTATGGCTCATATTTAGGCGAAATTAGTCCCGCCCCCGAAAACCTAATCAATCGCAATTTCCAAGCGGCTGCGCCGAACGAGAAATGGCTGACTGATATCACTGAATTCCACATTCCAGCTGGCAAAGTGTACTTATCGCCCATCATCAATTGCTTTGATGGCTTAGTTATTAGCTGGAGCATTGGAACGCGCCCTAATGCAGATCTTGTCAATACGATGCTCGATACGGCCATCGAATCTGTTGATCAAAGCAAAGAACGGCCTATCGTCCACTCTGATCGCGGAGCGCATTACCGCTGGCCTGGTTGGCTATCAAGGATAAGCAATGCGAACTTGGTTCGATCAATGTCGCGCAAGGGATGCTCACCAGATAATGCAGCTTGCGAAGGTTTCTTCGGGCGCTTGAAAACGGAGTTATTTTATTATCGGGATTGGGCGGGAGTCACCATTGAGCAATTCATCCAGATAGTCGACACCTACATTCGATGGTATAACGAAAAGCGAATTAAGGTTTCCCTCGGTGCGCTTAGCCCGATTGAATACCGAAAGAGACTTGGGTTAATAACATAAAACCAGTCCAAGAATTTATCCGCAGCCCCGTCTTTGATGGGCTGACGATAGAGCGGGTAGAGATTAACTACACGGTCGGCGGTAAAGGCAGAAGCAAAGATAAATCAGGCGAGCTGATCATCCGCAACTTCTAATCTACCAAAAGCAAAGGGGCCGCTTGGCCCCTTTGCTGATAAACATGAAATTCTTTTTCAAATGATGGAAAATGCAGCCAACCCATTTATCGCGCACAATAGGCCTGATTTTTCGCGCCGCGCTTCAGTTAAATCTTAAACCACAGAGAAAACAGAGGCCCACAGAGGAAATAAAGCCCTGTTTTTTGCCTTTCTCTGTGTCCTCTGTGCTCTCCTTTTCCTCTGTGCTTCAAGGTTTAGTGCCATTTCATGCACAGTTCAGGCTCTATGTAACTTTATTTAGTTAGCGCACATGCCCCCCGCCCCGCTGGATTGGATGCGTGATTTAAGGGGAGCTTTAAGCCCTGCGCCACGAATAGCGATAAAAACTCAGGAGACTGGGTTTGGAAGCGCCTAAAAAACCCACAAAACAGCTAAATTTAATCCCTTTTTTTTCTGTGAAACGCCGTGCTCTCTGTGGTTCAATATTTAGGTTTTTACTGCGTAACATCAGTTAAATAATACTTTCGTGGGCTCAAAGACCCGACTAAAGTGCGGGGCTATTTTAGCCAACGCACTGGCTCACCCTTTCCGGAGTAGGTAGCCTTTTTTATCCGCATACTGGCTTACCTTGCTCGGAACATGGAGTCAACTTTATCATCGCCTACAATACTACCGTAAGGCATCAGCGATATAATCCCCCACCCTCACAGCACTAGAGCATTATGCACCTCGCCGTTCTCGCCAAAAATACGATTGCCGCATGGTTACTTCCACCTGGGCTTTTTTTACTACTTATCGCGATTGGGCTTGCGCTACTCTCCCGCAAGCCAAGACTGGGGAGGGGCATCATCACCAGTAGCTTGATTACACTCACCCTCTTATCAACACCTATCGTTGCCAATGCATTACTTCGCCTCATCGAGCCGCCAGCGCTCACATCGATTCCAAAAGACATTGTTGCCCTTGTTTGCCTAGGTGGCGGCAAGCGTTTTGCAGCTTATGATCAAATTGAAGGCGAAACCATCAACAACGCCACACTTACGCGGCTGCGCTACACCGCCCAACTTGCAAAACAAAGCCAGTTGCCGGTCTTAGTGAGTGGCGGCAAACCACTTGGTGGCATCAGCGAAGCCGAGCTCATGGCAAAAATACTAGTCAATGAGTTCAATATCCCCGTGCGCTGGATTGAAAACGAATCCGTTGATACCCAAGAAAACGCCCAATTTAGCGCCCAGCTGCTACCCAAGGGTGCAAAAATATTGCTGGTTACCCAAGCTGTGCATATGCCGCGCGCAAAAATTGCGTTTGAATCGGTGGGATTAAACGTGGAAATAGCGCCGACTGATTATGCCAATCAAGAACCTTTTTCCATCTTATCCTTGTTGCCAAAATCAAACGCGCTCATCAATAGCAGCTTTGCCTTACACGAACTACTTGGCCTGCTCTGGTACAAACTTCGCCTTAACGCCTAGCATAATCTTAGCGTCCTTCCGCCCCACCCAATACTTCCCCAAGCCTTATGCCATAAGACTTCATACAAAGCCCCCCTCTTTTTTAATGGTGGGTGTTGCTTTTTGCATTTTTTGCTAAACATACAACAAAAAAGTAAATTATATGACATTGACCTTAAGTGCCAAAATTTACAAAAATGCGCTAAACACTCAGCATTTTTAATAAAATATGCAAATTAGCTAATTAATTGAAATTTTATATTAATAATTTTTTATTTTTGTGAAAAAATATTTATTGATGACTATCAACAAACGTACTTAATCCAACATACCAAACAAAATACTGAGGGTAGAATTCGCATCAACTTATCAAGACAAGAAATTTTTATCATGCATATCTCGATAGACCTAAACACCCTTTCCGAGTTTCTCTCACAAGTGATGGGGGAATCCGTAGAGATCGCGGTGCACGATATGACCGAACTTGAACGCTCCCTCTGCATCATTAAAAACCCAATTTCTGGCCGACAAATTGGTGCTCCAGCCACTGATTTTGCTCTGCGCTTACTGCATGAATGCCAGAGCAGTGCCCAAGCGCCATTTCGCACTAATTACCCAGGCAAAACCCATGACGGCCACCGCATGCGCAGCTCCAGCATGCTGTTACAAGATGCAGCGGGCCAGCCCCTTGCCATGCTCTGCATCAATCGCAACGACCATCACCTGCAGCACGCCGCCGAATTACTGCGTAATTATTTTCAACACGAGGAAAACAGCCCAAGCGAAGAATTACTCAGTCACTCAGTAGAACAATTAGGCGACGACATTATTAATCAAGCGCTAGCGAGCTACCCCATCGAAGCCAAACGCTTAAGCAGCACCGACAAAAAAACCATCGTGCAAACACTAGAGCAAAACGGGGTATTTCTGGTGAAAGGATTTATTGCAAAAACAGCTTCTTTACTCGCTATTTCAGAGCCCACGCTCTATCGCTATTTAAAAAACAATACCAACTAATAAAAAACCAAGCACTACACACACCAGCCACCGAATTTAAAACAATTATTTTTATCTCGAGAAAACATCATGTCCGACACAACACTCAACGATCTAGCGCTACCAAAGGGCAGCGCCTCCAGCTGGACCAAGCAAGACACGGTCTGGATGCTTGGCCTCTATGGCACTGCCGTAGGGGCGGGTACTTTATTTTTACCGATTAATGCGGGGATTGGTGGCCTGTGGCCTCTAATCATCATGGCGTTTTTAGCGCTTCCCATGACCTTTTTTGCCCACCGTGGCTTAAGCCGTTTTGTGCTTTCTGGCTCTACAAAAGAAGGCGATATTACTGAAGTGGTAGAAGAGCACTTTGGTAAAGGCGCAGGCAAGCTGATTACCTTGCTTTATTTCTTTGCTATTTACCCTATTTTGCTGGTTTATAGCGTCGCCATTACCAATACGGTGCTGTCTTTCCTTACCCACCAACTGCATATCGCGGTGGGAACAGATCTGGTTACACGCGGCATTTTTGCGCTGTGTTTAATTTTGGGATTAATGTCTATCGTGCGCTTGGGTGGTGACTTTATTGTTAAAGCCATGAGTGTATTAGTTTATCCCTTTGTATTTGCACTGATGATCTTGGCTATGTATCTGATTCCTAACTGGAATAGCTCAGTGATTGATCATGCAGGCAGTTTTACGGATGCAATTAGCAGCGCCGGTTTCTATAAAACGCTATGGCTTGCTATTCCGGTAATGGTGTTTTCGTTTAATCACTCACCAATTATTTCTTCCTTTGCTTTGGGGCAAAAGAAACTACACCCAGGCAAAGAAGATCAAATGGCATCAAAGATCTTACTGCGTAGCCACATTATGATGGTGCTATCGGTGATGTTCTTTGTATTTAGCTGTGTATTTAGCTTGGCACCTGCCGATTTAATCGCTGCTAAAACCCAAAATATTTCGATTCTTTCTTACCTTGCTAACCACTTTGATAATCCTGTTATTGCTTGGATGGCCCCTATCATTGCCTTTATTGCCATTACTAAGTCTTATTTAGGCCATTACCTTGGTGCAAAAGAAGGTCTGCACGGCTTGGTACATAAAGAATTACGTCAACGTGGCAAAAGTATTTCTAATACTAAGCTAGAACGTTACAGCTCAATCTTTATGCTGATTACCACTTGGCTGGTTGCCACCATTAACCCAAACATTCTGGGAATGATCGAAACACTGGGTGGCCCAATCATCGCCGTACTGTTGTTCCTGATGCCGATGTATGCCATTCAAAAAGTGCCTGCCATGCGTAAGTACTCTGGCGTAGCAAGCAATGCCTTTGTTGTTTTGATCGGTCTAATTGCTATCTCAGCCATCTTCTACAGCCTCTTTGCTTAAAACAAAACCATATGTAACACACAGCCTGCTTTCTATAGGCAGGCTGTTTTTACAAGGAATCTGTCATGTTTAGCACCCTAGATATTTATAAAATTGGCATTGGCCCATCCAGCTCGCACACCATTGGCCCGATGAAAGCGGGTCATCAATTTTTAGCTACATTAAAAGAAACAGGTCAATTTGGCGCGGTTAACAAAGTGATCGTTGATTGCTATGGCTCGCTATCTTTAACAGGCAAGGGCCACTGTACGGATCAAGCCATTATTCTGGGCTTGTCTGGCAACCTACCTGAAACCGTCGATTTAGATAGCGTAGCGGGCATCGTGCAGGATGTTGAGCAAAGCGGCACCATTTGCTTAGGCCGCACCCAACAGCGTGTTGCCTTTAAACTTGAATTTCAGAATAGTAATTTAGCCTTGCACGAAAACGGCATGACCATACGTGCTTTCATCGGCGAAACATGCTGCCTCAGCAAAACCTATTACTCGATTGGCGGCGGTTTTATCGTCGATGAAGAACACTTTAATGTAGGTAGTTGCAATGATCAGCCCGTGCCTTATCACTTTTTAAGTGCCGATGATTTGCTAGGAATGTGCGAAGAAAGTGGCTTATCCATTTCAGCCCTCGTGCTCGAAAACGAAAAAGCATTCCACGACCAACAAGATATTCATAGCCATTTCGCTAAAGTCTGGAAGGTCATGCAAAGCAGTATCGAGCGCGGTATGAAAACCGAAGGCAACCTACCCGGCCCCATGCGCATCCCACGCCGTGCCCCTGCCCTGCATCATTTATTGACTAGCTCACTGGATATTGCAAAAGATCCGCTCAATGTCATGGATTGGGTCAATATGTATGCCATGGCTATGTCAGAAGAAAACGCCGCAGGTGGGCGAGTGATTACTGCGCCTACCAACGGCGCTTGTGGCATCGTTCCGGCCGTCATGTCTTACTACAATCACTTTATTCAGCCCCTTAATGAAGACAGCGCGCTGCGCTTTTTCTTGGCATCTGGTGCGATTGGTTGCCTGTATAAGCTTAACGCCTCTATATCAGGCGCTGAAGTGGGCTGCCAAGGTGAGGTAGGCGTGGCATGCTCTATGGCTGCAGCTGGGCTAGCAGAGCTAATGGGGGGCAGCCCTACACAGGTATGCATGGCGGCAGAAATTGCGATGGAGCACAATCTAGGCCTGACTTGTGACCCTGTGGGCGGCCAAGTACAAATTCCTTGCATTGAGCGCAATGCGATCGGCGCAGTTAAAGCCATCAATGCCGCCAGAATGGCCATGCACCGCAGCAGCACGCCCAAGGTGTCTTTAGATAAAGTTATTGCCGCTATGTACGCCACAGGCAAAGACATGGATGCCAAATACCGTGAAACATCCTGCGGCGGACTCGCCCTGTTGATTACGGCTCCCGCGGTAAAAACCATCGTATTTAAAGATAAAACCCCTGCGTAATTGAATTAATTCCGCCATAAAAAAGCCCCGCCAAATCAATGAACGGGGCTTTTTTATGGGCTATCGATTTATAACAAAATCGATAAGCACTCGCTAAATTGATTACTCAACTTTTGCTTTAGCGCGTAATTCTTCAACCATTTTTTGCACACGTTGACCTTGCAGCTCACGTGTCAATTCTGGTTTAACTTCTTCAAATGAAGGGCCCTTAGCTTCACGTTGATCATCTAATTTGATGATGTGGTAGCCAAATTGAGTCTTCACTGGATCAGAAATCTTACCCTTAGGCAATTTAGCCAGCGCTTCGCCAAATTCTTTCACGTAGTTAGCTGGTGTAGACCAGCCCAAATCGCCACCATTTACAGCGCTACCCTTGTCTGCAGATTTTGCCTTAGCAATATCTTCAAACTTCTTACCTTTTTTCAGGTCAGCCAGAACAGCCTTCGCTTCTTCTTCGGTTTTAACCAGAATATGGCGTGCTTTGTATTCCTTGCCGCTGAAATTCACTTTGATTTTATCGTATTCTTTCTTAAGATCTGCATCGCTTACTGGGTTTGCTTTTGCGTAATCATTCACATAAGCGCCAACCAGAATTTGTTGCTTTGCCATATCAAGACGTTGCTGTACTTCTGGGCTTTTTTCCACGCCTTTCTTTTGTGCTTCTTGGAACAATACTTCGTTGCGGATCAATTCTTCCTTGATGCGTGCACGCAGTTCTGGGCTATCTTTTTGACCACGTTCTGCCACTTGCTTTAGGAAGAAATCAACCTTGCTATCAGGAATAGCAACGCCGTTAACGGTCGCTACATTGGCAGCAGTTGCTGCAAATGTAGCTGACAAAAAGCAAGCAGTTAAAGCAAGAGCAATACGATTCGGTTGACGCATGTGTTCAGTCCTTTGTTCTCAAGTCAGTAAAGCTTCGATAGATTTTACAACTCGTCCGGCGTCAGTGTTTTTTTAATACTGAGCGCATGGATTGGATGTGGGATTAAATCTGCAAATAAAGCCATCACCATACGATGACGCGCCAAAGTATTTTTACCTGCAAACGCTGAAGAAACGATGGTTAAATCAAAATGCCCACCGCCAGCCACGCTTCCTGCGTGCCCCGCATGTGCGGCACTATCATCGTAAACATCAACGTATTCCGGCTTCAATACAGCAAGGCGTAAGTGTATTTCTTCGCTAATCATTTGGCTAGGGTAAAACATGAAGAAAGGGCTTTGCAATGATATTTGCATAAACCCCTGCTTTTACATAAGGATCATTGTCAGCCCACGCCTGCGCAGCTTGCTGTGTATCAAATTCAGCAACAATCAAACTACCTGTAAAACCAGCAGGGCCGGGGTCAACGGCATCAATAGCAGGAAAAGGCCCCGCCAACACTAAGCGACCTGCCGCTTTCAGCTCTTCTAACCTAGCCAAATGCGCCGGACGGCTTAGCGAGCGCGCTACAGCCACATCTGGATGCATTTCAGCAATCATGGCGTAAAGCATTAGGACTCTTCCTTTTTTGTTGCTGCATCATCGGTAAGATACCGTGAAAGCACAAAGGCTTGCAGTAGTACAAATACCAGTGTCAGCGCCAATGTACCAAACATTTTAAATTTCACCCACAAATCTTCAGGGAAATTAAAGGCAACAAAGAGATTAAGTATGCCCATACTCACAAAAAACAAGACCCACGCCAAATTAACCCGATCCCAAAGCTTGGCAGGGAGCGTCATTTGCTGGCCCATGAGGTTTTGCATCAGGTTTTTTCCGCGAATATAGCGGGAGCCAAACAAAATAACGGCAAAGACCCAATACAAGACAGTGGGTTTCCACAGAATAAACATTTTGTTATGCAATAACAGCGTTGCCCCACCCAAAACGGTAATCAAACCAAAGCTTAGCCATAGCATTGCATCAACATGGCGATGCTTAAACCAAGACCAAGCCACCTGCGCTGTCGTCGTTGCAATAGCAACCCCAGTAGCAGCGTAAATGCTCTTAGTAATTGAGTAGGTAACAAAAAACAGGATAACGGAGAAGAGATCAAAAAGGGCTTTCATCAGTATCGTCGCAATATAGATGCCGCATTATGCTGACCCATTTTTACGAAAACAAGTAAATGCAGACAAAAAAAGCGCCGCGACAGTGCGCGGCGCAAAATTACCACTGGAGATACACGAAGCATCAGCTCGCGTGAAAGCCATTTTGGCGCAAACGAGCATTTAGCGTATTGATATGGATCAATCGCCGCATAAGCACCGTAGATTAAACAATCCGCACAAAAAAAAGCTGCTTAATATTATTTTTTAAATTTAATATGAGGGGATAAATCGAGATAAAACGATAGTGAAATAAGAATACATCACTAAAAAGGGGAAGGTGGCGAGCCTAACCCTCGGCACTAGCATCAAAAGCTGTGGCTGCTTCCTTCCGGACCTGACCAAGTTAACCTTCTAGCTATGCGAGGAGACCCGCCGTCGAACATTGGGGCGCACTATAGCACAGCAAAACAAAAACGCCAAGCCAAGTGCGCTAAAAAGCTACTCTGTGCGATCGCCCATGATCGGCAACAAAAATAACGCGACCAGCTCAGCCCGATCCAAATGCTTAGCCTGCACGTAATAGAGCTTAGCTAAGGCGGCCTCAGGCGTCATATCTGCGCCATCTAACACCCCCATCGCGGCCAAACTGCCGCTTACGGCGTAGCGCCCCATTTTTACCCGCCCTATTAAACAAGGCGTGCAATTTACCACCAAGCTTTTTTCCGCCAAAGCAGATAAAGCCGCCATTAAAGCGGGCGGGCTGCCCGCATTACCCGCACCAAAGGTTTCTAGCACCACACCATCCAAGCCTTGCAAAGAGGCTGCCAGCCATTCTGCACTAAAACCTGGGGCAAGTTTGGCGGTAACCACTTTTGCCGTATCGGCAACGCATTGCAAGCGAAACACCCCAAGTGCTGGTGGCAAACTCGCTGCCACGCCTAACATTTGCCAGCGCCCTTCTGACCACTCCCCCAGTACAGGGTAATTGGGAGATGCAAATGCAGCCATGCCATCACAATCAATCTTTCTGACTCGATTACCGCGCAGGCACAAACCAGCAAAGACCACGGCCACCTCGCAAAAATCAGGCATAGCCGCCAAGGCCAAGGCGGCAGCGACATGCTCTAGTGCATCTGTACCTGGCTCACACCAAGGAATCTGCGAGCCCGTCACCACTACCGGTTTGCCTAGGTTTTCTAGCATATAAGACAGCGCTGCAGCGGTATACGCCATAGTATCTGTGCCATGCAGCAGCACAAAGCCATCGTAATCCTCATAATCTGCAGCAATATCGGCAGCGATGCGATTCCATAACGCGGGGGTCATTTCGCTAGAATCTAGCAAAGGGGTGTACTCCAACACTGATAAACCAGGATAGCGTTCTTGCAGTTGATTCTGTAAGTAATTAGGCGCTGGCGCATAGCCTTCTTCGCTTGGCAGCATACCAATTGTGCCACCTGTGTAAATAACGCGAATTTTCCGCATCAGTGTGTTCCTGTGTTAAGTGTTAGAATCAAACTTTAGTGAAACAAAACCGGACTCATTACGATGTCGATCGTCGATAATAAAAAGGCCTTTCACGACTTCTTTATTGAAGAACGTTTTGAAGCAGGCCTTATGCTAGAAGGCTGGGAAGTTAAAGCGATTCGTGCTGGGCGCGTACAACTCAAAGAATCCTATGTGGTGTATCTACGTGGCGATTTTTGGCTAATGGGGGCGCATATCTCCCCGCTCACTAGTGCATCGAGCCACGTTTTAGCTGAGCCAACACGCTTACGTAAATTATTACTTAATCAACGTGAAATCGAAAAACTATCGATTAAAGTTGAGCGCGCAGGGTACACCGTGGCCGCGCTTAATATGCATTTTAAGAATGGCTTTATTAAGCTTGATATTGGTTTAGCCAAGGGTAAAAAGCAGCACGATAAACGCAACACAGAGAAAGACCGCGAATGGGTGCGCGAAAAAGCGCAAATTGTTCGTGCCAACAACAAGTACTCCTGAGCCACCAACGTGGCCATCTCAGGAAAAAAGGGCAGCCGCAGCGCTGCCCTTTTTCATGTTTACGGCTTTTTCACTGCTCGCACACGAACCATCCCATCCTGTAATGCCAGCCTTGCCTACTCAATCTTAACAAGCTTTTGCAGATACTCAGAAAACTCTGCCAAGGGGGCTAAACTATTAGCCACTGGCAGCGATCAATGTTTTTTCTTCCTGAGTAGAGCAATTTAATCTATCGAACAAAGCCACCTAAAGTGCCTAGATAAATACTAAAAAACGAGCTTAGCATCAGGCCAAGGCGACATAAGCAAACTTTACCCTAAGGCGAGCAACCCGAACTAAAGACACACTACTCTTTACCGACTTGCTCACCAATCTGTCCTTCCTTGCCGGTTAAAAGATCTCTGATATTTTTTTGATGACGCCAAATCAGCAAAATTGAAATCACAACAACAGCCGCGAACTGTGCCATTGAAACCAGCCAAATCCACGCCAAAACCGGCGCCAATAATGCAGCCAATAGTGCGGCTAAAGAAGAAATTTTCAGCCCTTTAGCTACCACCAGCCAAACCAGCAAAGTCACTAAGCCAAGCCGCCAATCCAGCGCCAACAAAATACCTGCGGCCGTGGCCACGCCCTTACCGCCTTTAAAGCTAAAAAATACTGGCCACATATGCCCAACAGTGACCGCGATAGCAGCCCAAGCCACCACTTCTGGGCCTAGCCCAAGACGCATTGCCAACCACTGTGCCAAGGCAATCGCCAGCCAGCCCTTTAAGGCATCGCCCAATAAAGTGAGTGCGGCGGCCTTTTTATTACCACTTCTCAGCACATTTGTGGCGCCTGGATTTCCCGATCCATAGCTACGCGGATCGGCCAAGCCACTGGCTTTAGAGACAATCACGGCAAAAGAAAGCGAGCCAATTAGATAACTGACTAAAATTAGAATTAACGGTGTCATACCTAAATCCACTACAATCGTAAGCTTCCGATTTTAAGCTAAATGGCCGCTGCTGGGTTAAACCCAATCAAGTCACCCCATCATGGACATCATTTATCTACACACCGTGCGTGCAAGCACCCTTATTGGCTGGTACGACTGGGAACGCGTTGCGCCTCAGGTTGTTGAGCTCGATCTAGAAATTGGCATCCCTTCTGCAAGAGCCTGTGTATCCGACAATCTTGTCGATACCATTGATTACGATGCTGTGGTTAAACACATTCGCAAAGTACTCGAAGAGCGCCATTTTTTACTGCTTGAAGCTTTAGCCGAGCATATTGCCCAGCTTATTCTTCAAGACTTTGGCGCGCCCTGGGCTAAGGTCTCTGTTACCAAGCTGGGCATCTTGCATGAGGTAGGCCGAGTTGGCGTCACCATAGAGCGTGGCCACCGCGGCTAGAGCTCCGGCATCTACTGCGTTTATCTTCTGCTTGAACCTTAAGAAAAAACCATAAACATCGTAGGTGCGCTGTTGCTACACCCAATATAAAACGGGGTAGCAAGCAGCGCGCCTACCTTGTACCTATGGGCGTTGCAGCAGCGGCTTGTCTTAGCCGTTTTCGTAATATCAAAATATTATTGTTAATTCGACTGCATAACATCAAGTATTTAAAGTCAAATATGGCGTCAAACATTGCCAGCGTACAGGGGTAATGTTTTTAAAACTCGCCATCCACCACCTTTGCTTACAAGTCATTTTGCATTTTTTTTGCAAAAGACTTGAACTTGTTCGCCTCTACCCTCACTAATAGCTATGAATCTTTCACTGAAGGACTTGGCATGAGCCAATTTAGTCGTACTTTTATGGTTACCCTACTCACTGCATCTTTGTTTGCTAGCGGCATTGCTGAAGCAAAACGAGTAGGTGGTGGCCGCTCTAGCGGCATGCAGCGTAGTCAAACCACACGTCCGGCTGCGCCTCCTCCACAACGCAATGTGGCCCCTGCGCAACAACCTGCAGCCCCACAACCACAACGTAGCGGCATGGGCTCGATTCTTGGTGGCGTTGCTGCTGGTGCTTTAGGTGGCTACCTACTTGGTAACCTACTGAATTCTAATCACGCATCTGGCACCTCTGAATCTTCAGGTGGCGGCTTCCCTTGGGGCTTACTACTGCTATTAGGCGCGGGTGGATACTTTGTGATGCGCATGATGCGTAAGCGTAAAGAAGCGGCCAGCCCCGCCTTTGCTGGCATGGCAAGCTCAATGCCACAACAGGACAACAATCCGGCGCAAGATCGCGTATTCCGTATGGGCGATCAAGCAGCGAGCGCAGCTCCGGTTTCCGCAGCCATCACTCGCTTGCCTGATGGCACCGAGACTGCCGCATTTTTACGCCAAGCACGCGGCAGCTTTATGCATATGCAAACCTTGCACTCCCCTGAGCAAGTCAATGAAATGCGTAAATACCTCTCTCCAGAGCTGTTTAATGAATTAAGTAAAGACATCAGCGGCAATGAAGAGCCTGCAGAATTTCCAGAACTTAATGCCGAGTTAATTGATTGCGCCACAGAAGAAGGGCGAATGATTTCTAGCGTGCGTTTTTATGGCAAGGTCAGCGAATCATTGCATGCAGCGCCTGAATCGTTCCAAGAAATCTGGCATTTTGTACGCCCAATCAATGGCGATCCACGTTGGATGGTTGCTGGGATTCAACAACTATAAATTGCCTATTCATTAGCACCTTACAAAGGCCGACTCACCGTCGGTCTTTGTTTTGCTAAAGATAAGCTTAAACAGACTACTGATTTTTCACTTACACTGAGATTAATGAAAATACTGTTGGCATACTAACGATGCAAATAAGCCAAATAATTAAACCCTTTATTGTTTTTGCAGCATTAATTGCACTCAGTGGCTGCGACAAAGTCATGGAAGTTGTCAATAAACAGCAGGCAAATGGCAAGGCAATAGGTGCTGCCTGCCGCCATAGCGGGCGAGCACTAGAAGATTGCTATCGCCGCAATACTAGGGTTCCCAAAGCAGATATTTTTGCGGGCTGGAAAGATATGAATGAGTATATGCAGCAAAAGAAAATAGACATTATTTCACCTCCAGAGGATGAAGCCATTCCGGCTGTGTCTACTGCACCCAAAAAAGCCGAAAAGCATGATGCCTCCGAAGAAAAACCAGCGGAAGCCGATAAAGCAGAACACTAATGAGCCCACATTTAACGCTTCGCCAATTATTGGCCTCCGTCCCCTTATTTACGGACTTAGACAACGATATCCTAGCGGCAATTGAAAAAATATCCAATCGCCGCATCCTCAATAAGGGGGCATTATTGTTTGCTGAAGGCGATATTGCCGAATCAATGTATGTACTCATTGAAGGGCGATTACGTTGTTTTTCTAGCGCAGATACAGGGAAAGAGTTTGTTTTTTATGTAGCACAAGCAGGTAGTAGCTTTGGCGAGATGGCCCTTATTGATGAAGAGCCACGCGCACTCTCAATTGATGCCGCCGAAGACTGTCAATTACTCAGCATTAGCAAAAATACTTTTCTTGAGCTACTGAAAAAAAACCCGTTACTCAACAAAAATTTATTACGAAACATGATACGCACCAATCGTTACTTAGCAGAGATGGTGAAGTCGTTAGCATTAAAGGATGTATATGGCCGTATGCGGCTATTACTGGAAAGTTTAGCCATAGAAGCAAACGGCCACCGCTATATTGAAGAAGCCCTTTCTCAACAAGCCATCGCAGATCGTGTTGGCTCATCCAGAGAGATGATTGCAAAACTAATGCGTGAACTGGTATTTGGCAACTATATTCGCATTGAAAACCGCCGAATTGTGCTGCTACAAAAACTACCTGAACATTTTTAACACCCAATACTTTTGCCAAAAATAGGCATTGAGCCACGGAGATATAATCGTCATGGACCATCATTTACTTAAAAACTTTCTATCGCAAACTGCTATTTTTCAAGACTTTGCTGATGAAGATTTAGACATCGTTTTAAATGCAGCCGTAAAGCGCCACCTACCTAAAGGCACCTTCCTCTTTCGTGAGGGTGATCCTGGCGAAGCCATGTACATCCTTTTAGAAGGCCGTACACGCTCGTTTACCAGCGACAATCAAGGCAAGGAATTTGTCTTTATGATTGGCGAAGCAGGCGATGTATTTGGCGAAGTATCGCTGATTGACGACGAGCCACGCTCATGGTCCACCCAAACTGAAGACGATTCATCATTCCTGATGTTCTCTAAGCAAGACTTCCGTGAAGCACTGGGTGCCTTACCGAATGCCAAAGATCAGCTGATTATGAATCTGGCCCGTATGGTACGCCGCCTATCGCTGACCATGAAAAACCTAGCCTTGCTCGATGTTTATGGCCGTGTTCGTGCACTATTTGAAGGCATGCTCACCGAAGCCGATGGCCAAGAAATGATTTCTGAACCGCTCACCCAGCAAGCCATTGCCGATCGAGTTGGCTCATCGCGTGAAATGATAGCCCGTATTCTGAAAGAGCTGGTATTTGGTGGCTATATCCGCCTAGAAAACAAGCGCATTATCTTGTTGCAAAAACTGCCAGAACGCTTCTAAAAGCCACATAAGCGAGGCTACAGACCTCATTTTAATTGATAAGGGCGGCTCACCTTTGCCAGCAAACCACTGCTGGCAAAGGTGAGCCGCCCTTATTTTTTACCACCCGATACGCCCATGTTCTTGACATTACTTCTGCCTATCTATTTAATAACTAACCAGTCAGTTATTAAATAAAGTATACATCAATGCAGATTGAGCCACTCCCCCGCCAAAGACGCAAAGAAGCCCGACCCGCTGAAATCATTGAAGCGGCGCTACTGCTATTTCATCAAAAAGGCTATTCAGCCACCAAACTTGATGACATTGCCCGCTTTGCAGGCGTCACCAAGGGCACGGTTTATTTGTATTTTTCTAGCAAGGAAGCACTGTTTAAGGCGGCGATCCTCGAAACAATCCAACCTAATTTGGATCGAATTGAAGAAGCAGTCATGAGTAGCCAAGCCTCTGCCACCCAACGCTTAAAAACCGCGATGAGCAGCTGGGCTAGCTCAATGAACGAATGCAAAGGCAGCATCACAAAACTGATGATTGCAGAAGCAGGGAATTTTCCTGAGCTGAGCGATTTTTATATTGAAACTGTGGTTAAACGCTCACGCAAACTCTTAATTCACCTGATTCAGGCAGGGATAGACAGCGGTGAATTTCGCCCAATTGATGCAGATATGCTCGCCAGAACCATCTTTTCCCCTATTTTACTGACAAGCATCTGGCGACATACCTACGCCAAGCTTGATCCAATTACTTACAGTTTGAATCAATTATCCGATTTTCACCTTGATATTATATTCAACGGCATCGCCCTTTCGGAGCAGTCATGAGCACGACCCCCACAGCGGATAAAACAATGAGCACAAAACCGGCCTCCCCTGCACGCAATATTCTGCTGCTTATCTTACTGATTGTGCTGTGCTTTTTAAGCTACCGCTGGTGGTGGGGCAAACACCATGTGAGTAGCGATAACGCCCAGCTAGAAGGCCATATTGTGCCCATTGCCGCCCGCGTTAGCGGCTATGTAAAAGCTGTACCCGTAAGTGACAACCAACAAATGGCACAAAAATCTTTACTGATTGAGCTAGATCCACGTGATTATCAAGTCAAAGTAGTGCAAGCTGAAGCCGACTATCGTCAGGCACTCTCTGCCGCTGGTCATGACAAACAGCCAGGTGAAGCGCTAGCACGAATCGCCGCAGCAGAAGCCAATGCCGCCGCTGCCAGCTCGCAATCGCAAACCGCCGAGGCACAAATCACCGAAGCACGCGCCAATGCAGCCAAAGCACGCAAAGACTTGGCCCGCAGCAAAGAGCTAGCTGCGCAAAAAATGTTAAGCCAATCTGCCTTAGAAAGCGCAGACACCCTAGTCAAAGCCGCCGAAGCAAAAATCGCCGCGCTTGAAGCCGCCTTACGCACATCCAAAGAGAGTGCCAATGCCGCAGGCCAGCAAGTTGCCGTTTCATCGGCAGGGCTCAAGTCTGCGCAGGCCAAGGCACTGGCCGCAGAAGCCACCCTACAATTTGCCCGCAATCAACTGATAGACACCCAAGTCTATGCACCGGCTGCTGGCGTGGTCAGCAAAAAAGCGGTAGAGCCGGGTCAAATGATTCAAGCCGGCCAAACACTGATGTATTTAGTACCAACAGACAAAATTTGGGTCATTGCCAATTTAAAAGAAACCGAATTAAAACAAATTAAACTAGGCCAAGAAGCAGAAATTGAAGTAGATGCTTTTCCAGATTTAAAGCTAAAAGGCAAAGTGGATTCTTTTAGCCCAGCCACAGGCGCACGCTTTACCCTATTACCCGCTGATAACTCAACCGGCAATTTCACTAAAGTAGTGCAGCGCGTTCCAGTTAAGATTGTTTTAGATGAATTACCAAAAGACTCCCCACTGCGCCCTGGCTTATCTGTGAATGTCACGATTCATACGCCATAAAAAACATCCCAAATACAGATTAAAACAGATAGAGATGCGGCGGTATGCCGTATCCCTTAATACCGAATAGAATGAAACCAAGGGCGATATGAAAGATATTTTGCCGGGATTATCCCGCTCGGATACCCCAGAAAAAATTTATGCTAATCGCTATATTATTGCGATTACGGTGACGCTCGCCTGCGTGCTTGAGCTATTAGACACCAGTATTGTTAACGTTGCCGTTCCCCATATGATGGGGACCCTTGGTGCAACCTTAGATGAGATTACCTGGGTATCGATTGGCTACGTAGTTGCCAATGTGATTGTTTTACCTATTTCTGGCTTTTTATCACAATTATTTGGCCGCAGAAATTACTTTATTTTATCTATTGCACTGTTTATTTTTTCTTCTTTTGCCTGCGGCAATGCCACTACCCTAGGTGGCCTCGTATTTTGGCGTATTGTGCAAGGATTAGGCGGTGGCGGGCTCATTGCTACGGCGCAATCTACGCTATTTGAAACTTTCCCCAGCAAGGAAATGGGCACAGCCATGGCTATTTTTGGCATGGGGATTATGACCGGCCCCATGCTTGGCCCCACCTTAGGCGGCTGGTTAACTGATCAATACTCTTGGCCATGGATTTTTTATATTAATTTGCCACTAGGCGGCATTGCGCTATTTTTAACGCTGATTTACATGCCTGATTCTAAACATCAGCAAGTAATTAAAAAAATTGATTATATTGGTTTGCTGCTTATGGCTGCGGGCATTGCCGCATTACAGCTTATGCTAGAACGCGGGGAGCGACTGGAGTGGTTTACGTCTCCAGAGATTATTAGTTATGCACTAGTCAGTTTTTTCTCTTTAAGTTTCTTTGTGATTCGCCAATTAGAAATAAAATATCCTATTGTCGATTTAGCCATCTGCAAAGACTTGCAGTTTTCTGCAGGTCTAGTCATGACGTTTTTATTAGGTGCATCGCTTTTTTCTACGGTATTTATTTTCCCCGTTTATGTACAAAGCCTCATGGGCTATACCGCATGGCAAACGGGGCTGATGATTTTACCTTCTGCGGTGGCATCAGGCATGATGATGCCTATTTCAGCCAAGCTAGTGGCGAGGGGTTTATCCGCCCGAGTGTTAATTGCTATTGGCGCAATGCTATTTATGTATGGGATGTGGCTGCATTATCATTTCACGACTGATTCAGGCATGAGTGATTTTCTTTGGCCAATGATTATTCGCGGCATGGGTTTGGGAATGATTTTTATGCCGCTGAATACTTTAACGATGGCAAATATTTTGCCACAGCAAATTCCTAATGCCGCTGGCCTCTATAATTTAACTCGCCAATTAGGCGGCAGCGTAGGTATTGCAGTTTCTGCCACCTTATTAGCACAATTAGGCGATGCAAAACGGGCGGCGCTTAATGAGCATGTGATTGCCAATAGCGCACAAACAATTGAGCGCTTGGCCGGATTAAAAAGTAGATTATTACTTATAGGCACACCCGAAACGCTCGCCCCCATCAAAGCCCAAGCGCTGCTGGCCCAACAGATTGCCAAGCAAGCGCAAATGCTTTCATTTGCGCACCTTTTTTTACTATTCGGCCTAGCTATGCTTTGTGTAATGCCCTTGCTGTTTGTAATGAAAAATCAGCAAATGAGTGCAGGCAGCGATTTATCGCATTAATAAATATTGGGTGGGCAATTTTTATTACCCACCCAATACAAATTAAAGCCCTTGCAACTGCGCATCCGATAGCGCCAATTCATCATTACGATTCACACCAATGCCGCGCTCAATCACGTTGCGCGCAATACCCTGCGCTTCTTCAAGTGAGTGCATCACAAAGGTGCCACACTGATACTCGTTTAGCTCAGGGATTTGGCTTTGCTCTTTTACCGTTAAGACGTCTTGCATCGCCAGCTTCCAAGCGCTGGCCACGCGTGCCTCACTTGGCGCACCGCATAGGCTCATATAAAAACCAGTCCTACAGCCCATAGGCGAGATATCAATAATCTCTACCCCATCACCATTCAAATGATCGCGCATAAAACCCGCAAATAAATGCTCTAGCGTATGGATGCCACGCTCAGAAAGAATCTCTTGATTAGGCACACTAAAACGCAAATCAAATACGGTAATTGTGTCTTTACTTGGGGTGAGCATGGTTTTTGCAACGCGCACGGCAGGCGCCTGCATGCGTGTGTGATCAACGGTAAAACTATCTAATAAGGGCATTTATCATCCTTTCTGATGTTTATTTACTGTAACTGCCCACTGGGGCACGCATTATATTAATGCAGGGTACGGTTGATATTATCGCGCGTAAAAGACTTATCCATCCTGAGTATATAACTGAAAATTATAATTTCAGCGCTAACAATAGTAGTTCAGCACTATAAGAAATCCAGCACCCTTCGCGTAGGCAGTGCATCAAGGTATAATTGGCTCTTTTGCCCGAAAGCACCAATGACTCACGATCTGGATCAAGCCCTCGCCCTTTTGTCTGCTGGAGAGCTGGTCGGCATCCCTACAGAAACTGTTTATGGCTTAGCCGCTGATGCAGCTCAGCCCTTAGCCGTGGCCAAGATATTTACTGCCAAAGGCCGCCCCAACGATCACCCAGTTATTGTGCATATTGCAGGCAAAGAACAACTCAGTGACTGGGCCACCGACATTCCCGAAGCCGCTTGGCAGCTATGCGATGCCTTTTGGCCAGGCCCGCTGACACTTATTCTTAAGAAACAAGCCCAAGTATCCCATGCCGTAACTGGCGGCCAAGATACCGTTGGATTGCGTGCGCCTGCCCATCCTATTACGCATGAACTATTAAAGCGCTTTGGTGGCGGGCTTGCTGCGCCATCCGCCAATCAATTTGGCCACGTCAGCCCCACCACCGCCCAGCATGTGCGCGATGAATTTAGCCCTGAGGTACTGTCTTTAATCTTGGATGGTGGCGCTTGTGATGTCGGGGTTGAATCGACCATTGTAAGCCTCGTTGGCCCCAAACCCGTGCTACTCCGCCCCGGTGGCGTACCACGGGCCGCCATTGAAGCGGTGCTCGGCCAAACGATTGAGCATCAAAAATCCACCTCAACCGCCAACATCCGTGTATCTGGCCTATTAGATTCGCACTATGCACCGCGCACCACTTTGTTAACAGGTACCCAAGCACAGATTGAGGCCGAAGCCATCCGGCGCAGCGGGCAAAAACTAGCGATTGTGCATACTTTAGCCCTTACGCAAAACATCAGCGCACAGAGTGTAGTCATGCCTGATAACGCCAATGATTATGCGCAAGTTATTTACGCCACCTTACGTGATTTAGACCAGCTAGGCTTAGATGCTATTTTACTGGTTCTTCCTCAGGGTGAAGCAGCATGGCTTGCCGTGCACGATCGCCTTGGCCGTGCAGCGCATCAAAAACTGGGCGATTAAACGCTTTATTCTCCAATTTAAAAATCTCCTTCAGTAAGGCGCGAAGGAGATTTTTTTTGCCTAGAAAAAATAGCCAATACCAATTTCCTATCTCATCAAGCATAAACAACGCCAATCACCATCACTTATCTAAATTGAAAATCAAGCCAAAACACTTACAAAACACTCGAAAACCAAGCAAAAAACACTCTATCTACCTAAGCACAGCATTACTTATGGTTTTAAAAATGCTAAATATTCATATAAAAATCAAACAATATGACATTAATTATGAATAAAGTAGAATAAAAAACTACATTAGTAAACAATTAAATATTAAGCTTGTTTTGCGCCTGCAGCCATCTAATATTATAGAAACATTATATTCCAATGCCATTCATCGGCAATACACCTACGTTCTGCTTGAAGATTACAAATAGATTGATCATCAGCAGTAATACCACTACCATCTTACTAGTAAATAAAACACCCTAAGTGAATACCTTATGAGCAGAGGATTTACATTGATCGAGCTGGTGATTGCACTGGTCATTATCGCCATCATTGCTGCCTTTGCCCTACCTTATTATCAAGAGATGGTGCGCAAAAGCCGCCGGAACGATGCCGTACTGATGATGGCAAAGATCCAGCTGGCTGAGGAAAAATGGCGGGTGAATAACAACAGCTATAGTAATGCGCTTAGCGCAATGGGATTTAATTTAGCTGGCGATGCTATCAAAACAAAACATGGTTATTACAACATACTGATCAAGAGCCCAACTGCAACAAGCTATCGCATTACAGCAACCGCAATAAAGGGCAGCTCTCAAGCACTAGACCAAGGCTGTACAACTTTAGTCATGACAATAAGCAACAAGCAAACAACACACTCCCCACCCGCTTGTTGGCCCAAATAAAAATATGCATTTTAATGCAACGGTTTTAAGCGCCTCATCTCAACAAGGTTATTTGATTATGCTTCGTAAAATATTAACTTTCGGTGCCTCGCTCATGGCGGCAACAGCAATCGCATCGACGGTGTATGTACAACGAGAAGCCGATGGCAGCGTTTCCTATGGAGACGCCACAACAATGTCACCAAAAGCAAGCTTGAAAACAGTTAGACCAGCTACTGGACAACAGAGTCGTCTTCAATCAACCGCGTCCACACCAGCCAGTGCCAGCAATGAAACGCTAGAAGTCCTCAATAAAATGGAGCTGCGTAATATAAAAGCAATCACTGAGGCGAAAGCCAAAATTGCCGCGCTATTAAACCAGACCAATCACGAAAAAAGCCCACAAATCCGCAGCCGCCTACTTAACCAAATTGAAGCAGAGACACAATCTACTGATCTTTACACTGCAAATTTAAATCAAATTAGAAAAAACAAAGAAGCCGTTACAAAAGAACAAACACTTTAAAAAGCAGTATTAAAGCTAAACCCTAGAAAACAACCCTAAGCCAACGCGCTTTTCGCAAAGAATATTTATAAGAGATGTTATGAAAAAAAATGGATTTACTTTAATTGAAATGATGATTGTTGTGGCCATTATTGCCATCTTGGCCTCCATTGCGGTGCCTAGTTATCAACGCTATATCCGCCAAGCCGCCGCCAAATCTGCGGCGGGTGACCTGGTTTCTTTATCTTTGTATTTTGAGCAAAAGCTGCAACGCAATCTCTCTTATGGTGCAGAGGGCGCAAGCACAAGCACTGAAGCCACAAAAACACTGATGGAGGGGTGGAATCCATCCCGCAAAGGCTTTGTCTACACAACAAGCTGGACCCCCAATACTTACACCCTAAGCGCTAAATATGGCAGCACTTGCACCATTACCCTTAAGCAAAACAATGACAGAACCGCAACAGGAGCCGATTGTGGATTCACTAACTGGTAAGCAAGCGGGTTTTAGCCTAATTGAACTGATGATCACGCTGGTGATTTTTATCATGCTAATGCTAGCAGCCGTCTCATTAGGCTCAAGCTGGCTGGTTTCCAGTGATCTGCAAAAATCCGAAAGCGTGTTAAAGCTAGCGCATAGCAAAGCCAAGGCATTGGCGATTAGAAACGCCACTGCAGCTAATGGCACCACAGCCACCTTGCAAATCACCGGAACGCACGTCGCTATTTGCCCAGGTAATACCGCATGCGATGCCAGCAATACCCTATGGACAGGGTCCTTTGCCAAAAGGAGTGCTGTCACTATCAATAATGCGGCAGATGTCACAATTAGCTTCGACCGTAATGGGCTCAGTGCTGCCCAACTTAATTTTTCCATTACTGAAAAAGGAGACCAAATTGCCGGCTCCCTCGTTTAATAATCAAAAAGGTGAAGCGCTCATCGAGGCCTTGGTTTCGATTGTTTTGCTTTCTGTAATGATGATCAGCCAAACCTATTTAGTGGCAAAAACATCTGTCGCACAAAAAAACAGCTCCATGCTGAATATGGCTTTGTTTCAACTACGCCAACAAGCGCAAACAGCGGGGATAAGTAACCTTTGCACCACGGCTGCACCCATTACAGTTGCAGGCAATCGTGTGGATATCACAGCCACCTGTGAGCGCAATCCAGTCACCGCCACCGTTGCAGGGCAAACAATCACCATTGCTAAAGATACCGTCATTACGAACACCATATTGAAAACGCAAGCAAACGACAGCAATAAAGCATTACTTGGGGGCGATGGTGTTATCTCCCTCAATTAACAACCAAGCAGGTATTTCACTGATTAGTTTAATGGTTGGTGTGACCATTTCTTTAATCAGCGCAGTGGCGATGCTAAATATGTATCGCCACTCCATCGGCATTTCTATCAACACGAAGCAAATGAGCGTTCAGGATGGCGAGCGCAGCAGCGCCATGACTATCGCCCCTTTGCTATTGCAAGATGCGGGCTTTGGCATTAACAACGCAGCCGTAAGTAGCAATATCATCGCCTTAAGCGGGGCCAGCTTAGCGGGCAACACCCTCAGCGGCACGGTAGGCGGAGCCAATGCCAATGCATTGATATGGCGATTCAACACCTCGGGCACGACACAATGCTCTGCGCTCATCTCCAATGCCACTCAAGGCTTGCTGCTACTTGGCCCAGTTAACTGCACAAATATTAGTGATTGGAGCGGCCCGATTTGGACTACCTCCAGAGCTTTAGCCTCTAAGAGCACTAAGGACACTAAGGGCACGTTTAGCTTTACCTTAAGCACCGTCGCCAATTGCACCCAGTTTGGCTATAGCAGCGGAGGCCGCGCCACGGTGCTGATTAGCTCAAACAATGCCAATGAGATTCAAGTGAACTCTCAAAGCTGCCTATCTAATTTAGTGACTGCACCATGAAAAAAAACCAACAAGGCATGGCCACCATCCTCATTTTGCTGTTTGTGGGTATGGCCTTAACCGCAACCGTTTTAGGCGGCCACTTCTACGTTAAAGGCATGCAAGAGCAGCAAAGCACGGCGCTGGCCAGTACTCAGGCGCAGATGCGGGCGTGGCAAGGCTTAGATATTGCGCAATCTGTGTTTGCAAACATGACATCTGCCCAACTGCAAGCGCTTGCCACCGCCACGGCAGGCGGTGTACAAACCATTACCCTTACGGGTGTAAACAATATTGCATTACAAGTCACCAGCGCCCTGCCCACCACCAATCCCACTCAATTTAGTATTACAGTAACCGGCAGTGCAGCAACAGGCACTCCGCTGGCAGCCAGCTCTCGTCTCGCCGCAAATATCGTGATTACCCCAGGCTCCCCCCCCACCCCACCCCGCCTACTTTCAGGAGTGAGTATTGAAGGCGATTTAAAAATGAGTGGTGATATTAAAATTTTTGAGGGTGATATCAGTAATTTTGAAATCATCGTTAAAGGCGATGTCGATTTAAAATCTAATTCCATTACCACCTTAGAATCTGACCCTACCGTTATTCGTGCTACGGGCAATATTAATGTCGAATCTAGCAGCGATTACGGACTACTTCATGCAAACGGCAATGTCACGATGTCTGGCAGTACCCGCGCAGATGCGGTGCTGGCGAGGGGTAATATTGTTCATAAAAGTTCAAAAGACATTATTTATGCAGCAACGAATCAAGACCTCACAGTTCAAGCAGGCACAGTGCATGATTTATTAGTAGGCCAAACACTTATCATCACTGGTGATGCAAAATTGAGCCCAACAGCGGGATATGCTGCTAAAAACTTTGACCCCGCCATAGTGGGATATACGATCCAAACATTAGCTCAATTTGATACAGCAAATGGCTATGATGGCAGTACAAACAAACCTAAATATGACAAAGTTAAAAACCAAATCAATAAAACAGCAGCAAACTGGGTAACAACCCCAAATGTTCGCGAAGTAAGCGGTTTAGTTGTGAATATCCCTATGGTAGAAATAAATAGCGATGAAGCTTTTAATGCCTATGATTACAAAAGCCTAGCTAATTACGCCTTTACCGTGGATAAAGATAATAAAATTAAAGTACAAGTAAAACGTGTAACGGGCATCGCTGACGGTGATTATTTTCTTTGCGGTACAAAACTAATACCCAACGCCAATTGTATTGGCCTTGATGCCGAAAGCAATCAAATTGCACTTACAGCGAGCGGCATTAAATACGATGCCAGCTTAAAAACATGGACGCTCGAAGCCACAGACAAAACAGTAAAAAATATTGCACCTGGCATTGTTTGGTTTGAAGGAAACATCACTGCCAAAGGTACTTATTACAATACCTTTATTGCAACTTTAACCTTTAAAAGCAGAGAAGCTCAAATTTACTCCCCTAATTATGCGGCTTTTTCTGGCATGCAAAATGGAACACGCTATGCCCCTCAAGGCTATTGCAATGATACCGACTTTGGCCTTAAACCCTCTCAGCTATGCTCTACCAATACAACAAACTCATGGAATAGCGAAATTGATGGCGGTATTGGTAATTTTTCAGCCATGGCAGGCAGCCTTAATAAGGTAGATAATAAAACCTATGAAGGCGGCAATATTGCATTTCTAAATACCAATGAAATATTTGGCAATGTGTGGGCGGGCAATCTATATGGCACCGATGCGGAGTATGGTGGATCAATAACCCTACATGGCTATATTAAAGCGCAAGCGCGTGGTGATAAGTCTTCAAATATCATCAAAAACAGCACCACAATTGATCTAAAAAAACTACCGCCTAATTTCAGGCCAAGCACAGGGGTTATCAAGCCCGGCACTCCTGGCACGGCCCCAGTCTCCCCTCAGGTGCGTTGGGTTCGTTACCTTTAAAGCCTATATGGCCATCAAAACGTGCGGCTTATCGTTTTGATGGCTATCCGCGCTAGGCTGCAACACTCCCCGCTTATATCTGCCAGTATATAATCAGGCTCAGTCCCCCCATCCTGCGTTGACTTAGTCTATAAAGACTGACGTCCTACCTTTAGCACCACCATGCCCTCTACTCTATTTTACCCCAAGCGGGGCTTCTCCCTTATCGAGCTTCTGGTCACGCTGCTCGTATTAGGCATTGTGTTAGGCATTGCCATCCCCAGCTTTACCGGCATGATGCAGCGCTATCGCCTGCAAAGTGCGGCACTGCAAGCGCAAAATGATTGGCTATTTGCTCGCAGTACCGCGGTTAAATATGGTGGGGTGCATAGCCCAGCTGTTTTTTATATGGCAAAACGACTTAGCAACACCGATTGGTCACTGGCGGTTTGCTCAATTAATGCATGCCAAGAAGGCAGCACTTTGTTACGCCAGCAACAAGCTACTGAGCATAAAGGCGTAGAATTAATTGCACTTAGCGATGCCATTAAAGAAAATAAATTCCATAATTATAATGGCCTACCTAATTTCACCACTCTACAATTTATTAGCTTTCAATCTGGACAATACCAGCTGCAATTACAAATTACCGCCACCGGCTTATCTACGCTTTGCCGCCCTAAGGGCAGTATTACTTTTGGCGGATATGCAGAATGCGTATAAATATTTATCAGCAACGAGGCTTGTCTTTAATTGAGATGATGATTGCAACGGCAATAGGGCTATTACTTTTGGCAGGGATCTCCAGCTTATCACTTACGCATTTATTTACCAGTACAGATACCCAGCGCAGTATTATTTTACAAGAAGATGCGCAAGCTATCTTGGCTTTAATTAGCCGAGACCTACGCCGCGCAGGCTATCATCCGCTTGAAGAACAAATGCCTAATATGCGTAAAATTTGGTTACTGGATTACAGCAAGAATAAGACTTGTCTATTATATCGCTACCATAACCCTGATTTTCCAGATAAAGACGCACATGGCTTTCAATATACCGCATCAGCAGATGGCAAAGGCTTTATTAAAATGCTCACATCAAACAATGCCAGTGGATGCGATGATGGCACATGGCAAGAATTAAATAGTAATCGCAATATGCTCATTACCCAATTTAGCATTACCCCCTACCGTGCGTTTGAAAAAGTAGGTACAGAGATCAAAGAGGTGATTACTAATTTAGACATTGATCTAGAAGCCACTGATAATACAGGTAAATTACAAATACATTTAAACCAAGACATACAATTGCGTAATCGTCCTTTTTTACAATAAAGAAGCCGGTTATGCCACTTCCTTGTTTTTTGTAGATTGTCTGGTTTATCAACTTCAAAGCATCTATGTAATAAATGGCTTTATTTGAGCAAGAAGCATAATAGATAAATAAACCCATATATATTTATTTTTAGACAAACACAAGCTAAGTTGAGCTGTATCACTTAATTTGAATATGGACGTATCTTGTAGGTTGGCGCTGAGCATGCGAAGCTCAACATTCTTAGCCGTATTATTGGGCTTCGTTTCACTCAGCACCAATCTACAGCTATTCAAATCTAGTTGCGCATGAATACTTAGGCTTCTTCAAGACAGACTAAAGAGGAAAGCATGCACGACTATTTAGCATCAGAAAAAGGCATTGCGGCACTGGCTGTCACCTTGATTCTTACTTTAATAGCGACCATTTTTGTGCTGTCTACCAATAAAAACAGCTATTTATTTCAAAAAACATCAGTCAATCATTATCAGCAAACACAAGCCTTTGAAGCCGCAGAGGCGGGTGCGCAAGCCACTCTATTGCAGATGCGTAAAGATATTGAGGCCATTAATTCCAACAGCAATTACGATGGCCTTATTTTAAAAAAATCCACATCCACAATAGCAGCGCCTAATGCTAAAAACTGTGGCTGGGATGATATAAGTAACAATGGTGATAGCTATGAACATTCTGAGCAATTTAAAAGAAACAATCAGGTTTTTTCCAATAAAACCACCAGCCTATTTCAAAAATTAGACGCTCAAAGCATTAATACCGACAGCACGGCATGGCGCAGCACCGTGGATTTAGCCAACGGCATTGTCAGCAGCGAGGGCTGTGTGGATGTCAAAAGCACTAAAGGCCCTTTTTGTGCTGATATTGCGGATGACCAAACCGCTGCGGTGGTGCGCCGTGGCTTTGATTTACCGCGTACGGCAATATTTAATCCTAAAAAAATTGCACTCACGGTAAAAGGCCATATTGATATGAGTGGCTCGATGAGCCTAGATCCTAATTCAGGCCAGCCCAAACCGGCATGTAATGTGTCGACAGGAGGTGATTTTGCTTATTGGGGTGCGCCACTTACGCCCGATAGCACCAATAACACCCCTTTGGCCAAGCTATCTCATTTGCAACTCTTTAATGCCCTCTTTGGCATGAGCCCTGCCGATTTTAAAGCCCAAGCCAGTCAATATAATCCACCGCTAGGTAGCGATACCGTGACTGAATGCCCCAAAGCTGCTGGGCTAATTTGGATTAATGGCAATTTTACTCCCCCTTCAAACTGCGAAATTGGCAGCAGCTACCCACACTTTGCGCCTGCCATCGTGGTAGTGGGTGGCAGTGCGGCCAATGCACTTACGGCCAATGGGCCAGGGGGTAACACGGTTTCTGACAGCACCTTAATTAATGGCATGCTCTTTACCAATCACCTTTATGGCAGCCTACAAATACTAGGGGCAATGGCAGTAAATGGCGATATTGAAGGGGTTAAAAACGGGGTTTTTGATAGTAGATCAGGCGATTGCCTCTATGGCGCTTGCGCACACAACCCTGGCTCTGGCTCACTAGGATCGATCAATGTGGCCTACGATGAGCGCATGTTTATTGGGGCCAATTCAGGGGGCAATTTAAGCGGCAATAAGCTGGGCAGCTGGCATGACTTCTGCGGAGAAGGCAAATGCTAAAGCATGCTGGATTTTCGCTCATAGAAGTGCTGATCACCGTGCTGCTGATCGGCATTGCCGCCTTGGCACTTAATGCACTGCAGAGCAATGCCATCAAAAACAATAGCATCGCGCAAAGCCGGAATGAAGCGCTGTTTTTAGCCCAAGATAAATTAGAAAAACTACGGCAAAGCAATCTTTGCCCACGCCGCAGCCCCATAGTAGGGGGCATTACGGTGAGCGGCAGCGCTGGCAATGATCAAGCCGAATTAGAAAACATTGTGCGCAAAGCCACCGAATACCGCCGAATTAGTTTAATCAAGGACATCAGCAGCCCTGCCAAAACACCTCCAGATTACGGCTGCCCGCCCATTGCAAAAAACCCACCCTCCGCCGCTACCCTGCCCGATCCACAAAAGCTGTATCAAGTAGAAAGAGCGGTGCAAGTAGTCTTAGACTGGAAAGACAGCTTTGGCGATAAGCAATACATCAGCCTTAACAGCCAAATCAACTGGTCGTCCCTTGGCGACTTACCCAGCCCTCCCGCCGACGCCTGCGATTATGCATGGAGCGCCAGCAAAGATTTACTCTGGGGCGCATGGGCTAAATCGGGTAATGGCCTGTATCAATGCACCATGGAGAGCGGCTGCCCCGCCAGCCCGATCACACCAGATGCCGCACAGGGATTATGGAAAAAAATTAGCGGATGTTGAGTGCAGCGGGCACGGCATGCCAGCATAGGTACTAAGCAAAAAATTTATAATATTAATCAGTTTGCTAAATTTTAAACCACAGAGAACCACAGCGTTTCACAGAGGAAATAAAGCTTTGGGCCTTGTAACTTTTTTAGCGCATATGGGGCTTGCCCCTACATGGCATCCATCTCCTGCAAAATCTTCTGCAACATGGCTAACGTCACGCCGTGATACAAGTCGCCGCCGACTACTTTTACATTTGGCCCCTCCTCGCAAGCGCCCATACAAGGCAGGCGCATAATGCGTAAATCCGGCTGGCTTAAAGCTATGTTTTCTAAGGCTTGCGCTAGCGTTTCGCTGCCTCTGGCCGCACAAGATGCGTGCCCACTTAAACGTCGATTTACACACACGGTAATTGTTTTCATTTTTGGTCACATAGTGAAGCATTTTAGGATTAATATACGCGCCTTTCCGGCTTTGCCGTCCTTTGTACTGTTTGTGCGTTTGCAAGGATTTTGCCCATGCGTTTTTACTTTCCCATCATCATCATCGATGAAGATTTCCGCACCGAGAACACCAGTGGTTCCGGTATTCGTGAATTAGCGGCGGCCATTGAGGCCGAGGGCAGAGACGTAGTGGGTTACACCAGCTACGGTGATCTAACCTCCTTCGCTCAGCAGCAAAGCCGTGCATCCGGTTTTATTTTATCGATTGATGATGAAGAATTCGGTGGCGGCTCCGCCGAAGAAACCCACGAAGCGCTCACCAGCCTGCGCAGCTTTGTGGCAGAGATTCGCCGCCGCAATCCCGACATCCCCATTTATATCTATGGTGAAACCCGCACTTCACGCCACATTCCTAATGATGTGTTGCGCGAATTACACGGTTTTATTCATATGCACGAAGACACGCCAGAATTCGTCGCCCGCCATATTATCCGCGAAGCAAAAAGCTACCTGGATACCTTGGCCCCGCCGTTTTTCCGCGCACTGACCAATTACGCCCAAGATGGCTCTTATAGCTGGCACTGCCCGGGGCACTCAGGTGGCGTGGCGTTTTTGAAATCGCCGGTTGGACAAATGTTTCACCAATTCTTTGGCGAAAACATGCTACGTGCCGACGTGTGTAATGCGGTAGAAGAACTAGGCCAATTACTGGACCATACCGGCCCGATTGCCGCTTCCGAGCGCAACGCTGCACGCATTTTTAATGCCGACCACTTATTCTTTGTGACCAACGGCACCTCCACCTCCAACAAAATCGTTTGGCACTCCACCGTCGCTCCCGGTGATGTGGTGGTGGTGGATCGTAACTGCCACAAATCGATTCTGCATTCCATCATGATGATGGGCGCGGTGCCGGTATTTTTGATGCCAACCCGCAATCATTACGGCATTATCGGCCCGATTCCAAAAAGCGAATTTGAGCCAGCAAACATCCGCAAAAAGATGATGGATAATCCCTTCGCGCGCGAAAAACTACTGGCCGATCCTAATTTCAAGCCGCGTATTCTGACCATTACTCAGTCAACTTACGACGGCATTATGTATAACGTCGAAGAAATCAAAGGCATGCTCGATGGCGAAATCGACAGCTTGCACTTTGATGAAGCATGGCTGCCACACGCCGCTTTCCACGAGTTTTACGGTGATTACCACGCCATTGGCGAAGACCGCCCACGCTGCAAAGAATCGATGGTGTTCTCCACCCAATCCACGCATAAGCTACTGGCAGGCTTAAGCCAAGCTTCGCAGATTCTGATTCAAGATCCAGAAAATCGTAAGCTAGATCGTGATTTATTTAACGAAGCTTACTTAATGCACACCTCCACCAGCCCGCAATACTCCATCATTGCCTCTTGCGATGTGGCAGCGGCCATGATGGAAGCACCAGGCGGCACCGCTCTGGTTGAAGAATCCTTGGTTGAAGCACTGGATTTCCGCCGTGCCATGCGCAAAGTGAACGAAGAGTACGGTGACGAATGGTGGTTTACCGTGTGGGGCCCAGATGATCTAACCGATGAAGGCTTGGATCACCGCGATGCTTGGATGCTGAAATCTGGCGACAACTGGCACGGCTTTGGCGATATCGCCGACGGCTTTAATATGCTCGACCCGATCAAGGCCACCATCCTGACTCCGGGCTTAGATTTAGACGGCAAGTTCTCTGACGAAGGGATTCCAGCCAGCATTATCACCAAGTATTTGGCTGAGCACGGCGTGGTGATTGAAAAGTGTGGCCTTTATTCCTTCTTTATTATGTTTACCATCGGCATTACCAAGGGCCGCTGGAACACTCTCGTGGCCGCCTTACAGCAATTCAAAGACGATTACGATAAAAATGCCCCGCTATGGCGCATTCTGCCGAAATTTATTGCCCAATATCCGCAATACGAGCGCATTGGCCTTAAAGATCTGTGTCAGCAAATCCACGGCATTTATCGCTCCCATGATGTAGCACGACTGACGACCGATATGTATTTATCCAATATGGAACCGGCAATGAAGCCTGCCAAGGCTTTCGCCAAAATGGCGCACCGTGAGATCGACCGCGTCGCCATCGACGAGCTAGAAGGCCGCATCACCGCCGTGATGCTGACTCCATACCCGCCAGGTATTCCGCTATTAATTCCAGGCGAAGTATTTAACAAGACGATTGTTGATTACCTCAAATTTGCCCGCGATTTTAACCAGCGCTTCCCAGGCTTTGAAACCTATATCCACGGCTTGGTAGCAGATAAGAGCAGCGGTGAAACCCGCTACTTTATGGATTGTGTAAGGCTGTAATAAACCAAACCCAAATCTTGCACCACGGAGAAGCACGAAGAAAATGAACTTAGCTTATTCGACGAGCGAAGTAATCGGCTATTGCCAAATAGTCTTGCGATAAAACACTGCGTCCTAAATCCACAATCCCCGCATACCTTTAACGGGAATCCAGCTACAGAGTCTGGATTCCCGCCACAAGCATTCGGGAATGATGCGCGGGGTTTCGTGTGAGCTTACTCATCAGCTTAGTTTTTTTCCGTGTAACTCCGTGTTCTCTGCGCCCTCCGTGGTTCAGGACTTGGGTTTTGACCCTGCATTAAGTAAGGTATCCCCTAGGTATTTTCGCAATCAAAGGCTACAAACAAGGAAAGCCTCCTTGAAGCTGGAGTATTGCGATGAATGGTTTCACCCCGCCTTCTGACTTACAGCTACAGATTTATTTCCTGCTCATCAGCCTTATTCTTGGCGGTTTGCTGTATTACCGTGTACGCACCAGTCGTCGACGTTTAATCAATACCGTTTTGCTGCTGGTTTTTAGCGGCATCGGCCTCTACACCAGCCAACAACTCACCAACTACAACCTCAGCAGCCCAGCCAAAGCCTTACATGAAACCGCCATGGTGATCCTTGGCTTTGCCATCATCCGTTATTGGGGGATGCTGTTATTTCAGTTAATTGCCCCTTTATGCCACCTCTACCCACCCCGTATTCTGGAAGACCTGCTAGAAGCCATCGCCATGATCGCGTGGGTGTTTTATCGCCTACATCTGGCAGGCTTAGAGCTGGGGCAGCTGGTCACCACATCAGCGGTCATTACCGCCGTGTTGGCTTTTGCCATGCAAGACACGCTGGGCAATATTTTAGCGGGGCTAGCACTACACCTAGATAACTCGATCGAACAAGGCGATTGGATTCGGCTAGGGGAGTTAACCGGGCGAGTGATTGATTTATCTTGGCGCGCCACGCGGGTTGAAACCCGTAATGGCGAAACCGTAATGATCCCCAACGGCATGTTGATGAAAGGCCAGTTTCAGCTGCTTGGTAAGCGGGTTGATAAACCACTGGCTTGGCGGCGCTGGATTTGGTTTGAAGTGGGGCTAGATACCCTACCCACCCAAGTGATGCTACTGATTGAAACCGCCATCCGCGAAGCCGCCCCGCCCAATGTGGCGCAAGACCCGCCGCCCTCCTGCCTATTAATGAATGTAGAGAAAGGCAATGCTCGCTACGCCGCCCGCTATTGGCTCACCGATTTACAAAATGACGATCCCACCGATTCACAAATCCGCACCTTGATTGATGCCGTATTACGCCGCAACAGCCTGCGCTTAGCCGCCCCGCAGTACAAAGTATTTGTCACCCAAGAAAACGAGCGCTACTTTGAAGGCCGGCACAAACAACACACCCAAGAGCGGCTAGCCGTACTGCAAAAGCTAGAATTACTGGCCTCACTAAAAGAAGAAGAGCTACAAACCCTCGCCGATAAACTGCGCTTTACCCCCTATGTGGCGGGGGACGTGATGATACGCCAAGGCGAAAAAGTAGAGTGGCTGTATATCATTATCAAGGGCGAGGCCGAAGCTTGGGTGCAGCCCACTAGGGGAGAGCGCAAATTACTGGCCCAGCTAGGGCCTGGCAGCTTTTTTGGGGAGATGGGATTAATGACTGGTGAAGCCATACGCGCCACCGTGGTGGTCAGCAGCAATGTAGAGTGCTACCGCATCGATAAAGAATCTTTCCAACAAATTTTACTTTCCCGCCCCGAGCTAGCTGGCGTTTTCTCTGAAGTGCTGGTCAAACGCCAAACTGAAGAACAAATTTTACTCAACGACGATAACATCGCCCCTCCTGCCGCCCGCTCAGAAATCCTCGCCAAATTACAGCACTTTATTGGGCTAAATCGTGGGGTATAAGCATGCACAGCGCTAAACAAATATGACGCCCACTCAAAAGATCAGAAATACAGCATTAAATCACCCAGTGACAGCCGCTGATTAAACAAATAACCCCACCCTATGCCAATCATTTCAAGCAAAACACCAGAGGCCTGCACTTAAAACAAATGCTACCCTTAAAAGTTTTAAAGCTCCCCCTCCACATAGCCCATTGATTTAATAATGATTAATTGAATTGAATCTCTCCTCATTGGGCTATTAGCAATAATAATATAAAAATAAACGCCATTAGCACTTGCGCATCCACTGGGGATTGAGTATTATTCGGCCTCTTCTCGCGGAGAGATGTATGAGTGGTTTAAGTTAGTCGCCTGGAAAGCGGCCACAGGTGAAAACCTGTCGGGGGTTCGAATCCCCCTCTCTCCGCCAAGAAGCCCCACTAAAGCCCTGATTAATCAGGGCTTTTTTGCGTTTGGTGTTTGCTGATATACCACTAAAACCTAATTGTTAATGCTCAGCCATTAATTAACACCCTCATTTGCAATAATAAACAATCCATAACTCCAGCCCCCCCCCCACCCAATCCTATCAACTTAAGCAATCTGCCATTTGTAGGACGGGTGCAACCCGCGAGTCATGTTGAAAAAACGCGGGTTGCACCCGCCCTACGATGTTTCCTTGCAATAGATAGATCTAAGTTGATAGGATTGCCCTCCCCCCACATGGCCACGCCTTAATGCAATAGCCTGCCTTCAATTCCAACCGCATGGCGCAATCAGATCCAAGCTCATTCTCCATACGCGAATACCCTAATATTTGGTAACAAAAAAAGTACAAAATTAGCGTAGAAAAGGGTGATAATCGCGCCGCCGCATCTCCTTACGACCTTTTTCGTCAGGGTAAAGATACGGATCTTTTTTGTGGATAGCGCGTATGGATCACTCACAACTTTCCAGCCAAGCTTGGCAGCGTGGCGTGCAGCCCAATCGCTGGGATTGGCTGATTCTGCCGCTGATTATTGCACTGATTATTTTAATGGCATTTGGTGCATCGCAAATGGCCACGCCTTACCATATTGGTACGCCACTGGCTATTTCACTAGAGCCTAGCTATTTGCCCTATTACCTGCTGCGTACCACTTTACGCATGCTGATGGCGCTGGGATTATCGCTATTATTTAGTTTTGCTTTTGCAGTGATTGCCGCCCGCTATCGCATGGCCGAGAAAGTGATGGTGCCTGCGCTAGATATCTTGCAATCAATTCCGGTACTGGGGTTTTTATCTATTACCGTTACCGGCTTTATTGCTTTATTTCCAGGCAATTTATTAGGCGTTGAATGCGCGGCTATTTTTGCGATTTTTACATCGCAAGCTTGGAATATGGCATTTAGCCTGTATCAATCCATGCGCACGGTGCCATCTGAATTAAAAGAAGCGGCTAGAATATTCCATTTATCGACATGGCAGCGGTTTTGGCGGCTAGAGCTGCCATTTGCTATGCCTGGGCTATTGTGGAATATGATGATGTCTATGTCTGGCGGCTGGTTTTTTGTAGTGGCTTCTGAGGCAATATCTGTTTCAAATCAAAATATTAAATTGCCAGGCATTGGCTCTTATATTGCGCTGGCTATTTCGCAGCAGAATATAACGGCCATTGGCTGGGCTATTTTAGCCATGCTGATTGGTATTCTGATTTACGATCAACTATTATTTCGCCCGCTGATTGCATGGGCCAATAAATTTAAGTTTGAGCAATCTGGCAGCGAGGATGAGCCACAGTCTTGGTTACTCACCTTGATGCGCCGAACCAATGCAGTGCAAAACTTTAGCCACTGGGCGGTGGCATTTTTAGAGCGCGGCCTATTGCTGTTTAAAAAACCCTACGACGGCACGTCCATCTTGGCCCGCCCCAAGGCAATCAACCCCAAGGCAGAGCGCGTGGGGGATGCCATCATCGCCGCGCTGGCTTTGTTTGCCTGCTGGAAAATAGCCGTATTTGTTCATGCAGAAGTCGGCTGGCATGAGGTTGGGCGGGTATTCTGGCTGGGCTGCCTAACCATGCTGCGGGTATCTGTGCTGATTGTTTTAGCCTCGATCGTCTGGGTGCCCATTGGGGTGTGGGTGGGCTTAAACCCCAAATATGCGGCACGCCTGCAACCGGTGGCGCAGTTTATGGCGGCTTTTCCGGCCAATCTGATGTTCCCGATTGTGGTGTTGGGCTTGGTTAAATTTAAGCTTAATCCAGAAATCTGGCTAAGCCCTTTAATGGTGTTTGGCACGCAGTGGTATATCTTATTTAACGTGATTGCTGGGGCCAGCTCCATCCCTGGCGAGCTGCGCTATGCCGCAGATAATTTGGGCTTATCCCGCTGGCTACGCTGGAAGCGCTTCTTATTACCCGCCATTTTTCCAAGCTTTGTAACGGGGGCAATTACGGCCTCTGGCGGCTCATGGAATGCCAGCATCGTGGCAGAGTATGTCAGCTGGGGGGACACCACGCTTACCGCCACCGGCCTAGGTAGCTATATTGCCGAAATGACCGCCACTGGTGACTTCCCCAGAATTGCGCTGGGCATTAGCGTGATGTGCTGCTTTGTAATGGCCTTTAACCGCTTTGTTTGGCGCAAGCTCTATGCCATTGCCGAAGAAAAAATGAGTTACTAAGTAGACCGGCAAAAATTTTCTTGCATCGTTGTATCGCCTTGCCATAAAAATTTTGCACAAGCACTTAACAAAACAACAATGAATAAACAGGTAAAGCTATGAGCCAAGCACTGATTCAACTTCGCGGCGTTAATAAGCATTTTCGTACTGCCGATGGCTCTGAGCGAGTGGTCTTAGAGAACGTTGACTTTACCCTGCACGAGGGCGAGATTGTTGCGCTGCTGGGTAAATCTGGCTCTGGCAAATCCACTCTGCTGCGGATTATTGCAGGGCTACTGCCCGCCAATAAAGGCGAAGTGCTATACCGAGGCCACCCGCTATTTGGCCCCGCACGCGGCATTGCGATGGTGTTTCAGTCTTTTGCGCTATTTCCTTGGCTAACAGTGCAGCAAAATGTAGAGCTAGGCTTAGAAGCGCAAGGCATTGCTAAAGCGGTGCGAGCCAAAGAAGCCGAAGCGGCCATTGAGCTGATTGGCCTTGCTGGTTTTGAGGGCGCGCTGCCCAGAGAGCTATCGGGCGGGATGAAACAACGCGTGGGTATCGCCCGCGCACTGGTCATGAAACCGGATGTTTTGCTGATGGACGAAGCTTTTTCTGCGCTGGATGTACTAACAGGCGAAACACTCAGAAACGATATGCTGGAGCTGTGGGAAGACAAGCAAACCCCAATGAAAGGCATTTTGGTGGTTTCGCACAATATCGAAGAAGCCGTCATGATGGCCGACCGCATCTTGATTTTCTCTAGCGACCCAGGCCGAGTGCGGGCTGAAATTAAAGTTAATTTACCGCGTGATCGCTCAGAAGATTCACCCGAAGTGCGGGCCTTGATCGACGAAGTTTATAACCTGATGACCAGCTCCGCCGAGCCGCAAGAAGCCACCACCAGCAGCCAAATGCACGCGGCACATCCGGGCTATCGCCTGCCAGATGCAGAAATCAGCCAGATAGAAGGCCTGCTAGAAATGCTGGCTGACGAGCCTTTCCACGGCCATGCCGATTTGCCAAAATTGGCAACAGAAGCGGGCCTGCTAGATGAAGATTTATTCCCAATTTACGAAGCCTTACGCCTGCTAGATCTGGTGCATATAGCCGAGGGCGATATCCATTTAACCGTTTTAGGCCAGCATTACAGCCAAGCCGATCAAGCCACCCGTAAAGAAATATTTGGCCAGCAATTGCTGCAGCACGTTGCACTGGCCGCACGCATCCGCCACAGCCTAGAAAAAGAAGAATCTGGCGAGCTTGCAGAAGAGCCCTTCTTGCGCTTACTAGAAGAATTCTTAGCCGAAGACGAAGCCAAGCAAGTGCTAGATGTGGCCGTGGAATGGGGCCGTTATGGCGAGGTGTATGAATACAACTTCCATACAGGGATGCTGAATTTACCGGAAATAGATTAAATAGAATGAAGTGATCTAACAGCGAGAAAGCCCCGGTAATCCCCCCGTTTTTAAGCTCACTTAAAAGTAGAGGCTAGGCATGTAATGCCAGTTTTTGTTTCGGGGTGATGCCGCCCAATCCCATATGCGGACGTTCGTTATTGTAAGTCCAAAGCCATTGCGTTGCGGTTTCTT
>NZ_JANXSO010000143.1 GCF_025352645.1 Iodobacter sp.
CGGACTCGATCCACAAGCGTGGCTGACCGACACCTTAGAAAAGTTACCCACTTGGCCAAACAGCCGCATCGATGAATTACTGCCGCTACGACTGCTAGCAGAAACTTAAGCGTCAAGGCGGTGGAGCGGCTGAGCCTTTACTTATATGGCATCAACTTAAGCTTTTGTCATGGAGTGAACCCGCTTTTTATAGGGTGTACAACGACGTAGCCTCTGCACAGAAAAATGGTGCGCAAGAAACACGACTTGCACACCCTATGAAAACCGGTTTTTCTACTCTATTTTTGTCTTCACTTGCTGCCTATAACCTTGACTATCGTTATGCCTAACATGGCGTTCAGCCCAGACGACTTCGCCACCGAGAAGACGCGACAATCCTCGCCACAGATTAATTGGGCGCTCCTGGCGTAAGTTTGATTTTTACTTGGTGAAAAGATTGTTTTTTCATTTAATAGATCGCCATAAAACAGGAATAAGTGGAAGGCTAGACTTCGAATAGCTCATTCAGTAGCGCTTGCATACCTATTTAGCACCGCTATTTTCATTGCAAAACACCTGTCAAAGCAGTGTTTATTGGGCATGAATGTTATGCTTATGCCCATTGGCAGAGTTACATCGCTGCCCGCAAACTATTCACTCCCTTAATTTAAGGAAAACAAATGGCTCAATATGTTTTCAGCATGAATCGCGTCGGGAAAATTGTTCCGCCGAAGCGTCAAATTTTAAAAGATATCTCATTAAGCTTTTTCCCTGGCGCCAAGATTGGTGTTTTAGGCCTGAATGGCTCGGGTAAATCCACCGTGCTTAAAATTATGGCCGGTATTGATAAAGATATCATTGGCGAAGCCACGCCGATGCCGGGCTTGAATATCGGCTATCTGCCGCAAGAGCCACAGCTTGATCCACTTAAAACCGTGCGTGAAGAAGTGGAATCGGGCCTTGGTGAAGTGTTTGAAGCGCAAGCCAAGCTAGAAGCCGTTTACGTGGCCTACGGCGAAGAAGATGCAGATTTTGATGCGCTCGCGACCGAGCAAGCGCGTTTAGAAGCGATTATTTCGGCCAGCTCTGGCGACAATGCCGAGCTGCAATTAGAAATCGCGGGCGATGCGCTGCGCCTGCCTCCTTGGGATGCCATCATTGGTAATCTGTCTGGCGGTGAAAAGCGCCGTGTGGCGCTGTGTAAACTGCTACTCTCCAAGCCTGATATGTTGCTGCTCGATGAGCCAACCAATCACTTGGATGCTGAATCAGTCGATTGGCTAGAGCAATTCCTGTGCCGCTTCCCTGGCACTGTGGTGGCCGTTACCCACGATCGCTATTTCTTAGATAACGCGGCCGAGTGGATTTTAGAGCTGGATCGTGGCCACGGGATTCCTTGGAAAGGCAATTACTCTAGCTGGCTAGATCAAAAGCAAGCGCGTTTAAAAACCGAAGAAAACCAAGAATCTGCACGCCAAAAAACCATTAAGAAAGAATTGGAATGGGTTCGTCAAAATCCTAAAGCGCGTCAGGCTAAATCCAAATCACGGATTGCCCGTTTTGAAGAACTGAATAGCCAAGATTATCAAAAGCAAAATGAAACACAGGAAATCTTTATTCCCGTGGCAGAGCGCTTAGGTAATGAAGTGATTGAATTCGAAAACGTCAGCAAAGCCTTTGGCGATCGCTTACTGATCGATGATTTAAGCTTCCGCGTACCACCTGGTGCAATTGTGGGGATTATCGGGCCAAACGGCGCGGGTAAATCCACATTGTTTAAGATGCTTGCAGGCGTAGAGCAACCGGATAGCGGCACGGTAAAAATCGGCACCACCACCAAAATGGCCTATGTTGACCAAAACCGTGATTCCTTAGGCGATGGCAATAAATCGGTATTTGATGTGATTTCTGGCGGCCACGATATTCTGACCGTTGGCCGCTACGAAACATCCAGCCGTGCTTACATCGGCCGCTTTAACTTTAAAGGCGCGGATCAAGCCAAAATTGTCAGCCAATTATCAGGTGGCGAGCGTGGCCGCTTACACTTGGCTAAAACGCTGATTTCGGGCGGCAATGTCTTGCTATTGGATGAGCCGTCTAATGATCTGGATATCGAAACCCTACGTGCGCTTGAAGATGCGCTCTTAGAATTTGCCGGTTGCGTGATGGTGATCTCGCACGATCGCTGGTTCTTGGATCGTATCGCTACGCACATTTTAGCGTGTGAAGGCGATTCTAAATGGCAATTCTTTGACGGCAACTACCAAGAATACGAAGCCGACAAGAAAAAACGCCTTGGTGAAGAAGGCGCAAAACCAAAACGTATTCGCTACAAGCCTATTAGTCGCTAATCTACGCTCGTCCTTAGCGTTAATAAGTTATCGTGTATTACGGAAATCAGCATCGTCATTCCCGTGTAGGCGGGAATCCAGCTACGCGGCTGGATCCCCGACAAAACACGCGGGGATGACGCTTTTTTAGCCCGCCTAAAATGCATGGAAACTTGTTATTCACTACTTATATCAAACGGGAAGAGCTTATCCTCCCGTTTTTTATTATGGCAACTGCTACCCAAGCCTAGGCTTAATCCTACCGCTCATACCATGCACCATTGACTATTTTTTACTTAATTCATACAATTGAGGGTTATTTGGTGTGGGCGCTAGCAAAGTGCAGCATTGTGTAGGGGCACCTCCCCCGCCCCAAACCATCAAAAACAAGATATTTAAAAGCCCGCATTCAAGATGTGGGCTTTTTGCTTGGCATACCGATCACCTTAACCAAGGATAAAGCAGTGTCTTTAAACAGCGATCATTATGCAAAGCTCGGCGTGTCCCCCAATGCCAGTATCGATCTAATTAAATCTGCCTACCGCAAAAACGCGGCAAAATTTCACCCAGATAAAAATCCTGACCCAGCTGCGCCAGCGCGCTTTCGTGAGATCCAAGCAGCCTATGAGATTTTAAGTGATGCTACCCGCCGCAAAGCTTACGATAATTACCGGCAGCGCAGCTTGATTGATAATCCTCTCGAAATTGCCCAAGAAATTTCGGCGCTCTATATACAAGGCATATTAAATTGAGTTTTTCCCCTTATTTTGAAGAATTAACATCGGCGTATAGCGCAGAGCTTGACGATTTAATGACCGATTCTGAAGGCCGCTCTGCCATCAAAAAACGCCTAGACGAGAAGCGCAAGCAATTTGAAGCGCTACTGGCCATGATTGAATTTAGCCCCGAAATGGTAGCGGTCGCTTTTTACAACGCATTTAGCTTTCACGCACCGCAAATGATGCGCACCCTGATGCGTAGCGAGCCTGATGACGATGATTTTATGGTTTGGGACGAGATTAAAGACAATCTAAGTATTGCCGATTGGGCCCAGCCCTTGGTAGATGCGGCGATTGAAGCCGACGGCGGCGATGTGTTTTTAGTAAGCAGCGCGGCACTCGAATTTCACCGTCTTCACAGCTCACATAGCCCCGCTAAAAATACAGCAGCAGAGCCGGACGAGCACAACGATGAAGGCGATGATAATGATGAGCAAGACAGCGATGATTTAGGCGAATCTGGCTCCAACTGGCTAGCCGAGCAAGGCTTTGAAACCATAGACGCTAATTAAGGACGATCATGCATCCAGCAATTATCAATGCCTCAAAGCTGATTCTAGTCGGCGATATTAGCGGCGCAGAAAAAGCGCTATCTGACATTGCTGACGAACACGGCGATCATGCCCTGTCCGTCATTTTAGAAGATGTTGCCCCTAAGGATTTACTGGCCATCTTGCGTGAATATGACTCAGCCAAAGAAACAGTGCTCAGCCTAGTTGTCTCTCCTGAGCAATTTGCCCGGGCGGTAGTGCTGGATAAGCTCTATGGCGAGCGCAATAAAGACAAGCTACGCGGCATGATGAATGCGGTTATTTACAAACACGCCGATACCGCACCGGATTATCTGACCGCCATTTTTGAGCAAAAAGGCGGCGCGGGTATTCTGGCGGATTATTTTGAAGGGCATTATGAAGTTGCGCTCAATTTTATTCTGCGCGCCCATTTAGAAACCACGCCCTTACCGTTTTTAGACGACGAAAATATCCTTGATACAGAAGAAATCAGCGCATTTTTTGAGGCTTTCTACTCCAGCGAAAACATCATGGATAAGGTTGATTGGGGCTATTCCCGCACCGAACTTGCGGATAATGATTGGAAAGAAACTTTGTGGATTTTATTTCACGAAGTTCCGGATGCCTTCGATCATCTTATTGATGAAGTACAAAGCCGGATGCTGGCAGCCTGTCAACGCGCAGCACAAAAAATAGAGATCAACCCAGATGCACTGGATAAGCTATTACAAGCCATTTGCAATAGTAGCAGCGACGATATTGAAGAGTCTGCAATTTAATGGGAGCCGCTTCCACAGTAATATCCACTTTTGATCAGCGGCGTTTTTTTGATAAAGCTTTGAGCTACGGCGTAGCCCAAGGCTTTATTACACCTGAGCGTTGCACAATAATCCAAGCTGATTTAGCCAAGGGCATCGTGCAAATCGCCAATTACTTTGGCACAGCCTATTTACGCCCAGATTTAGAACTAGCGCTTATTCGTACCGTCAATTTAATCAGCCTTTATTTAGAAGATCTATCTAAGGGTGATATCCATATCGCCGCGCAATCATTGCAAAATAACACCCTGCTATCCCACTCTAAAAAAGGCGCTGATTTACTGCGCAATATTGCGGGGCTGCCACAAAACACCCTATTGATTAAATCAGGTGGTATATCGCTTGATGAACAGCAATCTTATTTAAACATCATGAGCTCGCAAAAGCGTCTTTCTTGGCCACAATATCAAGCCGATTTACGCGAAGGCCAGCTATTGCAAAGCAAGATTGATTTAGGCTTTTGGCTAGCAAAGAAATTAAAGCTCGCCAGCGACGATATTTGCGATGCGGAATCACTGATTCTAAGCAGCATGCTGATGCTTTACGCCATGGGCAATGATGAAAAACCACTGCGCCGTGCCGACTATGATCGCTATATTAAAATAGCGAAAAAGAAAACAAGCACGCTCAATGCTGAACATTTAGCCGCTTTTTTTAAAGTCGCCCCAGCAGCTATTCAAACCAGCGCCCAAGTCGAGATGAATGTGTTTATTCAAAATGAATTGCCAAAAATTAAAACTGGCAATCAGCACGTTGAATCTTATTATTTACGTGGTGGGCATAATGAAATCAGCCTATATGACCAAGGCATTGCAGATAATTGGCAGCGGCTCACTGGGCTAGATTCAGATTCAGAAACGCTAGCCACGCTATTGCTATTTAGTGCTTGCGAGCTACCCTTTAAAGCCGCCATGCTTAAACGGGAAGCCATCGCCATTACGCAATATGTTCGCGACCATGGCTTTAATGCTTCAGCCATCACGCAATTTATTGATAACAATGTGCCGATGAGCCAGCGAGAGGAAATCAATGATTTTTGGCAAAATGATTTAAAAGCCGAAGCCGAAGCCGCCCTTGCCAATAAAGACCCTCAATATCCAGATCTTTACATGGAGCGTGCACTCCGATATTTGCAGCAGCGCTGCAATGCAAAATGGAAAGGCCGCGCATAAATGCAAATAAAAGAGCCTGTAAATCTTTCTGTGTAAATGCCTTTGGAATTACTGGTGGCCGTTCAGCCGGTCACCAAATTCTATAACGAAACGATTCAGCGCCATCCGCCAGTTTTGAATCGGCATCGTCCATTTCTTTGAAGCCTGTTCGA
>NZ_JANXSO010000145.1 GCF_025352645.1 Iodobacter sp.
GCGAAGTCCGCACTAAGCTATCTAGCGAGCACGGTAAAACCCAGCTCAACCTTGGTTATTTAATCCACCCACGCACCGACGGCAAAGGCGAGCCACGCGGTGAAGGGTTTGAATTACGCACCGACAATCAAGGCGCAATCCGCGCCAATGGTTTACTCATTAGTACCGAAGCCAAAAACGGTGCAAGCGGCAAGCAACTCGACCACAGCCCCGCCCAAAGCCAGCTTGAATCTGCATTTTCACTCGCTCAAAGCCTAGGCGAAACGGCCACCAACCAGCTTGCCGACACCATAGAAACCGGCGACGAGGGCAAAACCGTTGAGGCCGATAATAGCGCCGGCAGCAAAGCCAGCACCGGCCACCTTTATCATCACGTACACGCCAGCAAAAGCCTTGAAGCAGGCAGCAACACCGATCAAGACGGCAAGAGCAAATCCAAAGACCAAACCGGCCAGCAAAAAATCATCTTGCTGCACGGTGAAGACGGCGTAGTCATCACTAGCCCGCAAAGCCAGACGATTGCCGCAGGCACCAACATCGACCAAATCGCCCAGCGTGATACCAACCAAACCTCCGGCCGCCGCTGGATACACAACGTAGGCCAACATATCAGCCTGTTTGTAGCTGGGGTAAAAGATAAAGTCGCGCTAAAACTGATCGCAGCCAAAGGCAAAATCCAGTTGCAAGCACAGAGCGACGATATCGAGATCACCGGCGATAAGAGCATCAAAATCACCGCCTGCAAAGAAAGCCTCTCGGTGGTGGCCCAAGACGAAATCCTGATGACCGCCGGTGGCGCGTATATCCGCATAAAAGGCGGCAATATCGACATTCATTGCCCTGGCGAAGTCAGTATTAAAGGTGCAACCCACGATATGAGCGGGCCATCCAGCATGAACGTGCCATTGCCTAAATTTAACCAGCCAGCATGCCGTGAGTGCATGAAAGAAATGGCGCTGACTCATCAAGCCATTGGTGAGAGGGCATAGTCATGTTGAACGAAATCCAAACCACGGTTCTTACATCCTTAGCTCAAGGGGAAAAATGGTATGCCACGCTTGATGCATCACAAATTCCTGCTTTGCAGCAAGCCGAATGGAAAAACCAACAAGCAGCTTGGCGTAATCTTTTAGAAGGCTCTGCAGAAGGTACGCAGCCTGATTTAACTGCATGGCTGTTGCCGCTTACCCAATCCAGCCTAGAATTCACCCTTAATTTAAGCATCGATTATCCGCATGCAGTGACTTGGTTAAATAGCCAATGGTCCATTGATGAAATCGCCGGATATTGGTGCATATTAAGTGATGTAAAGCTGCCTAATGGGCATACTGGGCTCTGCCGGTTTTACGATCCTTGTGTTTTAGCCCAATTAGAACGGGCACTTAGCAAACCACAATGGCAACGATTACTAGCGCCTGTTACGCAGTGGATTTATCTGGACCCATTTGGCCAAGTCAAACAGCAGCAGCCCCAGCCATTATTGATAAAACGTGCATCCTCATTGCATTTGAAACAAAAACAACTGGATTTGTTAAATAAAGAAAATCGCCCCCATTGGCTGATTGCTCAATTAATGGCGAATGAGCATGTTCCCTTAGAGCGCAATAATTTTGGGCTTTTTGCACGAGTGCATGATTCAGTTCAATTGCTAGAACAATATGGTTTAAATCGTGCAGAACAACAGTACACTTTTTGCGCGCTGACTTTGGATTGGGATGTTTCCTGTTTTCATAGCCCACGGCTTAACGCCAATCTGGCTTTAGTCGCAAAAAGGAAAATAGATTTGCTGGATGCGATAGAGCAGGAAAGTGCACCGCAATGAGCAAAAAAATAAACTGGAAGAAAATCCATCCTCTATCCGCTATTGTGTTGATCTCACTACTTGGCTGGGGTATTTGGAGCTTTTTACAACCGGCAAGCTATGGTGTTTGCCTTCAGGGCTTTAATTACACAGATAGAAGCATTGCAAAATACAGCGTTAATGGGGAATGGGGGGGAGGGCTTCCACCCAAACCAAGTGACAGCAAGTTTGGCGGGGGCGGTGGATTTGCGTGTGGCCCTTCTGTTGCAGGGCCCGAGGTCAAAATAAAGTGGATTT
>NZ_JANXSO010000065.1 GCF_025352645.1 Iodobacter sp.
CATCGCCAGCCTGAACCGCGATACCGATGGCGCACAGCAACAACTCGCCAATGATTTTAAGCCTGAAAAAATCAACGAGCTATTCAGCGCCACCAAAACCTTCCTGCAAGAAGGCAACACCTTTATGGCCAACCGCACGGCTGAGGCGGATGCGGCGAAAAAAGCACTGGACGGCACATCGGCCAGCTTAAGTGCAGAACAAGCCAAGCCACAAGATCAGCAAAATCAGGCACTGATCCGCCAGCTGGATGCTCAAATAACGAGTCTGGGCGAGCAAAAAACCGAAGCAGATAGATGGACGCCTGGCGGAGACTATGGCCGCGCCATGACCGCACTGCAAGCGGCCGTGGGCGGTAATGTTAGCGGCGGCGTAACGGGACTAGTGCAAAACGCCTCCGTGGCTTACGTGCAAAGCTTGGGCGCTGAAAAAATCAAAGAGATAGCCAACAGCTTCCAGAAAGTGGATGGCGAAGAAAACCAAACTAGCCAAAACGTCCGCGCCGCCCTACACGCCATCGCCTCCTGCGCCGGAGCCACTGTTTCCGGCAGCAACTGCAGCAGCGCCGCCGTGGGAGCCGCTTCCAGCGTCGTCATCAACAACGTCCTATCTGAAATCGAAAACACCAATGCAGATAAGATGACCGCCAGCGAAAAGGAAAAACGTAAGAATCTGGTGGGCTCCATCATCACTGGTATTGTTGCGGCAACGGATGGCAATGCGGCGGCGGCGAATAACGCGGCTCAGATTGAGATGGAGAATAACTATCTCAGTAAATCTGAGGCGACAAAACTAGAGCAACTCACTCGACTGAAGTTCTCTGGTAAATGCGATAGCAAGTGTGAACAAGAAACGAAAGCACTTAAAAAGAAAGATGACGCAACAAATCTTGCTTTAGATGCTTGCGCTAATGTTAAAACTCCCCAATGCGACGCAATCCGGCAGGATGTACGCAATGCTGCGGCAAGCTATATTCGCTCAACTTCCTTGCTGGCTGATGCAGCTTTAACGTTTGTAGCAAAAGAAAAAGAAACTGAAGCTACACTTCTCGCGCAGCAAAGTATGGGCGGTGTTAATACCAGCGATGTACTTAAAGGTTACGGCCAATCGATGGTTGATGGTGCTGAAAGTGCTTACTCGGGCGCTAAAACGGCATTTAAAGCCTTATTTGGTGATCCACAAGCTCAAACGCAGCTCAAGGCAGGGGCTGGCGCGGCATGGGATTATGTTTCTGATCTGGATAACTTGCCTTATCTATTGGGTGCAATGACGCCAGAAAAGCGCGAGAAACTGGCTCAGGCCTACGAGCGGGGTGATGTTGAAACAATTGGTCGGATAGCCGGAGAAACCGTCGCAAGTTTGCCAATTGGCGGCGGTGCTGGAACGATTAAAAATGTAGGCAAGGCCACTGAAACCGCTTTGGATGCAGCGCAACTTGCGAAGAAAGCGGAAGATGCTGCCAATGTTGCCAATAAGGTTAACGGTCTCACTAAACTGGATGGCCTACTGGGCAAAACGATTGATGGACCTCAAGTTACCAGCACTATGCTGAGACAGGATGGTCAGTTGGGGGAAAAACTTGCCATCCAGATGCTATATGAGAAAACCGGCTTGACATTCAAGCCACTGCAAAATGCCAGCGGTCATGGCTGCGATGGTTGTTTGGTGTCAATCAACGGCGATAAGATCACGGTGGTGGTGATGGATGCAAAATCCTCGCAAAATGGTGTGGATTTTGCTAAGGATGCGGCGGGGGATCCTACGGCAAGGCTTCGTGGATGGCTTGCCAAACCCAATATTGCCGTAGCATCTAAGGAAAACAGAGTGCTGATCGCCGAAATTCGCGAGGCAATGGCTTCAGGTGACTTCAAAATACAGGGCATCACAGTGAAGGTGGGCGTTCCGGCTCCCAGCACAACAGGTAAAACAGCATTCAAGGTGGAATCATGGCCGAAAAAATAAGGATTTGTGAACGAGCTGGGGTTAATCCTAAATGGACAAAATACAAAACGGTTATCGGCTATATCAAGGCACTAGAGGCTGGCTGGGCGGGTTCTGATGTAACTCTGGTTGAAATGGAGCTGAACCGCATCCGCGAATACAATACACGGGAAGATTCTTCATCGGACAAGAAAATCCCCAATAAGCGCAATGCTACTCATAGTTGGTCAGAGGAACTAGGTCGTATCAAAGTTCATGAAGTATTAGCCACTGCGCCAGATAATCCACTGTGGCTGGGGAAGCTGGTGCATTGGATGCGATATTACGAAGTTGGCATCAAACAGGCGTATTTTTGGCATCAACAATTTGATGTTTTATTTCCTGATTCTCAAAATGGTGGTCTGCGTATGTTTAGTACGCAGACAGCGGCACAAATGATGGCGACGATGGCCATATTAGGCTGGAAAGACGCGGTAATTTTTCATGGGTATTTGATTCACTCCGCTTTGAATCGCAGCTATCAATTAGAGCTTCAATACACCGAAGAGCATCGTCGCGCCCAAGCCTTTATGTTGCGCTTGTTTGCCGATTGGGTGGGCGATCTGTCGCACCAATGGCCAGGCTATGCCTACGACGAGCCGATCTATGAAATGCTGCTCCAGCTCTGGCGAACTCCTGACCCAGAAGCCTTAATACCTTGTCTCTTGGCTGCGTGTGATCGGCATACCCATCAAGCTGGCAAAGACACGCTGAAGAAATTTTATGATTTCAACTCAGATTGGCATTTGGAACGCGTGCCGATTGAGATTTTGTTCATTTTCCGTTTGCGCGAATGGGAAGGGTTCGCGAATCCCGTGTTGGATCATCCACTGATGGTTGCACCGTTCGATAGCTTGCCGCCTGAGCAACCCGTACCCGAATTGGATGAACTGATGCAAGGGGTACTGAAGCGGGCGCGGGAAGATTGGCCGCAGTATGACGAAGTGCTCTCGCTGGCTGCATTGAAACAAGGCTAGCCAAGTAAACTGGACGGTGTCGGGCATGAGGAAAGCGAGGGTCAGATACCGTCTTGCAATGTAATAATTTAGTTAAACTATTTGTTGTATTGCAAGACTTTGCTCCATTTTTTCAGATCCTTCTTCGGTGAGCGTGAGCATTACTTACGGCGAACCCAAATCTGAAAGCACCACCAAAACCAGCAGCATCAGCCATAGCGGCAGCACTTTAAATGCGGGTGGCGATATTCAAATCTTGGCCGTGGGCGATGGTAAAGCCAGCCAGCTGAATGTGCTGGGTAGCGAGATCAATGCCAAAGGCAATATCAAGCTGAAATCGGATGGCGATATCAACTTGCAATCGGCGCTGGATGAGAGCGAGCAGCACAGCAAAAACAGCAGCTCAAGCTGGGGTGCGGGTGTTGCGATTACCTTTGGGCAAGGCGGTGCCAGCTATGGCGTCACCGCTAACGGCAGCCTGAGTCGCGGCCATGCCGATGGCAAAGATACTGCTCAGCAAAATAGCCATATCAACGCAGGTAAAACGAGCCTGTAAATCTTTCTGTGTAAATGCCTTTGGAATTATTGGTGGCCGTTCAGCCGGTCACCAAATTCTATAACGAAACGATTCAGCGCCATTCGCCAGTTTTGAATCGGCATCGTCCATTTCTTTGAAGCCTGTTGGAT
>NZ_JANXSO010000116.1 GCF_025352645.1 Iodobacter sp.
CGAAAGCAATATGGTAGAAGAAGAGCGGCGGCTGATGTATGTGGGCATTACTCGTGCTCAGCGCAGCTTAACGATTAGCTATTGCGGCAAGCGCCGCCGTGCCGGGGAGTGGCAAATCACCGAGCCAAGCCGCTTTTTAAAAGAGCTGCCTCCCGATGACATCGTTATTAGCGGGCGCTTGGCGGGAGACAAGCCAAAGCCTGCCATGACTAAAGAAGAGCGTAAGGCGAAGAATGCCGAGTTAATGGCACGGATTGGTAAGTAGACTAAAGACTTGCTGATTTGGATCTAATTCCCCTGATTGGGATGGCGTATGCTTACTGGTGTGATAAAAACACCTTTCGCTATTTTGATTTAACTGCTTCATTGACGGGGATTACCACAATAGGCTTGAGCAAAAATATGTGCTTGGGCAGAGTAAGCGTTTTGTAGGTATGATCGCGATCAAAACCAAGAAATAAGTAAGCAATATGGGCAAGCGCCCGATATTTGATATTTTCCTTGATGTGCAAATTTCCCCTTATTCAGGAGTATTACCTAATGATTAGAGGCACAAAGATTGTTGCAACCCTCGGCCCAGCCTCCAACGACCCTAAAGTTTTGGAACAGCTGATTGTGGCTGGGGTAAATATGGTGCGCCTGAATTTCTCCCACGGCACGGCACAAGACCATACTGACCGCGCTAATTTAGTTCGCGCGATTGCAGAGCGCCTTGGGCAATCTGTGGCGGTGCTTGCTGATTTGCAAGGCCCAAAGATTCGCGTTGGTAAGTTTGAGCAGGGCAAGATTGAGCTAGAAAAAGGCGCTGCGTTTATCTTAGATGCGGCTTGTGAGTTGGGTAATCAGGATTATGTAGGCCTAGATTACAAAGAACTGCCTAATGATGTTTTCCCTGGTGATATTTTGCTGCTTGATGACGGCAAAATTAAGCTGGAAGTTATCTCGGTAAGGGGTGTTAAAGTCTTAACCAAGGTTTTGGTGGGCGGTACCTTATCTAATAACAAGGGTATCAATCGTCAAGGTGGCGGCTTAACGGCTCCAGCACTGACAGATAAAGATATGGCAGACATCAAAACCGCAGCAGCCTTAAATGCTGATTATGTGGCGGTGTCTTTCCCAAAAAGTGGCAGCGACATGCATTTGGCGCGCACTTTGTTATTGGCTGCAGGTAGCCAAGCCGGCTTGATTGCTAAGATTGAGCGTACTGAAGCCATTACCAATCTGGCAGAAATTTTAGAAGCATCCGACGGTATTATGGTGGCACGTGGCGATTTGGCGGTTGAAGTGGGCGATGCTGCCGTGCCTGCTTTACAAAAACGCATGATTAAAATGGCTCGTCACATGCGTAAGTTATCCATCACCGCAACACAAATGATGGAATCCATGATCAGTAGCCCAGTGCCTACCCGTGCTGAAGTGTCTGACGTTGCTAATGCGGTGTTGGATGGTACCGATGCGGTGATGCTGTCGGCTGAATCGGCTGCGGGTAAATATCCCGTTGAGGCTGTAGAAGCGATGCTGCGCGTTTGCCAAGAAGTAGAAAAACACGCCGATATGCAAAGCGATAATGATTTTATTACCGCCGAAGGTGTAGAGCGTATCGATCAGGCGATTTCTATGGCGGCAGTATATGCAGCCAGTCATTTGCCGATGCGTGCCATTGTGGCGCTGACTGATTCGGGTACTTCGGTGCTATGGCTGTCACGTTATATCAGCGCCGTACCTATTATGGCGGTGACACAAAATATTGCAACTTACCGCAAGCTGGCTTTGTATCGTCATGTACAGCCAATGTTGATGCCAGAATCGGTAGGCAATGAGCGTGATGCACAGATTGCCCACGTGAAAATGGCCTTGGTGCGTGATGAGCGCGTCAATGCCGGCGACAGCTTTGCCATGACTTGGGGTTCTCAAGCAGGTTTGGGTGCTAATACCTTGCAAATTATCGCGGTATAAAAGCCACTCACTCAATTGTAGAGGCACGGCAGGCCGTGCCTTATCTGCTTAAATAATGCACAAAGGGGCGCGGGAAACTGTGCCCCTTTGCTATTGAGGGTCTGGTGTGAAATAACTTCCCAACAAAATAAACCGTCATCCCCAAATGTTTGTCTCGGGGATCCAGCCGCGCTGCTGGATTCCCGCCAAAGGCACGCGGGAATGACGGTGTTTCAGAGGAGGGAAGTTAATCATGAGCAAATCCTTAGCGGCTCAAACTGCCATTCGGTGAGATCATTGTCAGCTCTACAAAATTAGAGCCTTGACGTTTTTTATCGCTAAAGTCTAAATTAAATCCGCCTAAGTCATAATTCTTTAGGCTACTGAGCGCATTGTAAACGCTGCTACGGCTAGGGTTTTTTCCTGCTCGCTTGATGGCTTCAACGGTGATTCTGGCCGCTAGATAGCCTTCTAAAATAGCGTAGGAAGGACGCTCATCCCCTTTTAATACACTGGCAGCGTCTTCTTGAAATTCCCGAATCAAGGCCAGCTTAGTATTGTTTGGAAAAGGATAGGCTTGGCTAATGCCTAAACCATGCGAAACGCGGCTATTAATTTGCTTATTTACTTCTTCAAATTGCACGGGGGAGAGCGCATAAAGTTGTGATGTGCCACCCAGCTCTTTAAATTTCTTAATAAAACTGGCTGCAGGTTTGGATATAGCTACCAGAATAATCGCTTCTGGATTGAGCTTTGCCATGGCTTGAGCAGAAGGCGAGGTATTAGCGGTATTTTTTTCATACCAGCTTTCACCGGCTAATTTAAGCTGCCGTTTAGCTAGTGCAGTATTAAGTGCCTCATAGCCTGCTTGGCCATAAGCATCACGCTGCGCAACGACGGCAATTTGCGTTGCGCCTAAATTGGTGTTGAGTAGTTGAATTATTCGCTCTATTTCTTGCCCATAACTCGCACGGGTATGAAATATATAGGGATGATTGCGAATAATATCGGCACCCGAATGTACCCCAATTAAGGCTATATTGGCCCTTTCTAATGTTTTAGATTTGATTAGCTCTGAGGTGTTATTTGTGCCATAAAATGACACGAGTGCAATTGCGTTTTGCTTATCAATTAACTCTTGGGTATTGGCAATAGTACGTTTTGCATCATTGCCATCATCCCTGATCTGGTGATTAATTGCCTCACCGTTAATTCCGCCGTTGGCATTTACTCTAGAGAAATAAAGTGTTGCGCCGAGTGCTAATGCTTTGCCAGTTTCGGCATCAACGCCGGTAGTAGGGACAGATTGACCAATTACAATTTCAGCCTGGCATAATGGTGTTAATAGCAGGCTAATGCATAGCATGGCTTTCATCATGGCATTGCTCCCTTTTTTATTATGGGGTGTAACCGATAGCGGATATTAGTTTATTGTTTGTCGGTGGTATAGTGGCACAAACTTTTATATAGGAAGTCATACCCATGCGTAGAGGGGTATATGCAGGTAGTTTTGATCCGGTCACCAATGGTCATCTATGGATGATTGAGCATGGGGTGCGGATTTTTGACGAAATGATTGTCGCAATTGGCGATAATCCAGATAAATCCTACACATTTAGCTTGGCTGAGCGTTTGGCCATGCTCAGAGAAACCACTGCACATTTACCTTCTTTACGTGTGGAATCATTTGAAAATTCATTTTTAGTTAATTACGCCCGTGAACAAGGTGCGCATTTTATTTTGCGTGGTATTCGCGAAGCGGCTGATTATGAATTTGAGCGCAAAATGCGTTATGTAAATGCCGATTTAGCCCCGCATATTGATACAGTATTTTTAATGCCACCGCGTGAAATTGCCGAAGTCAGCTCTACCATGGTGAAGGGCTTGGTTGGCCCTGCGGGGTGGCAAGGTGTGGTGCAGCAATACGTGCCAGAGCCGGTGTTTAATCGCTTTGTGGCATTAAGGTCGCAGATGTAGGGTGCGCCTGAAATTTTGATCAGGGGCAGAGTGTAGGCGGGCACAAAATCGGTGCCTGCCTTGCAAGGTGTTACACTTCTGCTTTTATGTGCTCAAGATTTTAAAAAATGGCTGATATCGCTAGCTTTCGTAACCGCCTTGCCAAAAATGTAAAACACTGGGGTAAGTGGGCCCGCCGGCAGGGAATTACTTGCTACCGTGTGTACGATAAAGATGTGCCCGAGTTTCCCGTCATTGTTGATTTTTACGAAGGCCGTATTCACTTGCAAGAAGTGGCTACCGGCTGGATGGAAAGCGATGAAGACCACGCCGTATGGCTGGAAGACATCCGCAATGCCTGCGCAAGCGTGTTTGATATTGCAGAAACCAGCGTGGTGCTGAAACTGCGCCAGCGGCAAAAAGGCCTGCAGCAGTATGAAAAGCTGGAAGGCGAGCTGTCTGAAGACTTTGTGGTGGAAGAAAGCGGGCTTAAATTCTGGGTGAATTTAGGTGCTTATCTGGATACCGGCTTATTTTTGGATCACCGCAATACGCGCAAACAGGTAATGAGCGAAGCCAAGGGTAAGCGCTTTCTGAATTTATTTAGCTACACTGGCTCATTCAGTGTTTACGCCGCAGCCGGTGGAGCCACGCATACCACCACCGTGGATATGTCAAATACCTATTTAGAGTGGGCAGAGCGTAATTTCGCTTTAAACGGCATGGATCCCTCCCGCCATCAGCGTGTGCGCGCCGATGTGTTTGAGTTTTTGTCAGAAGCCTTAAGCGAACCCATCCGTTACGATCTGATCGTGATGGACCCGCCATCGTTTTCTAACTCCAAAAAAATGAACGGTATTCTGGATATCCAGCGTGATCAATCTTGGCTGGTAGAAAGCGCAATGGGCCTGTTAAAGCCGGGTGGCGTGCTGTATTTCTCTAATAATCTACGCACCTTTACTTTGGATGACTGGCTTAAACCGATGTGCACCGATGTATCTGCAGAATCGGTACCGGAAGACTTCAGAAACCGCAAAATCCATCAGTGCTTTAGATTTGTGAAGCCCTAATTAGTACTGCTAAATCCTGAACCACAGAGAACACGAAGAGCACCGAGTTTCACAGAGAAATACGATTTTTTGATTTTCTCTGTGACCTCTGTGCTCTCATTTTCTCTGTGGTTTAAGGTTAGGCACATTTAAATACCAAGCTGACTTGCTTGTCTGGAACGCCCCGTCAATGAACAATCCCTATTTCTCCTTTCCCCTTGTGCTGGTTGATCTGGAAACTACGGGGGCGAATCCTCAGCGGGATCGCATCACCGAAGTAGGCATTGTGCAGATTGATGAGCAGGGCAGCCGCAGCTGGTCGCGCTTAGTGAATCCTGAGCAAGCCATCCCCGAGTTTATTCAAGAATTAACTGGCATCAGCAATGAGATGGTGGCAGATGCGCCGCTGTTTGCTGAGATTGCAACTGAAGTTTTGGATTTGCTGCAGGGAAGGGTGTTTGTCGCGCATAACGCACGGTTTGATTACGGCTTTTTAAAGCAAGAATTTAAACGCCTCGGCATGCGTTTACAGGCGCAAGTGCTGTGTACGGTTAAGCTCTCCCGCAAGCTGTACCCCAATGAGCACAAGCACAGCTTAGACGCGCTGATTGCTCGCTATGGGCTGACTTTTAGCGGTGGCCGCCATCGCGCACTCACCGATGCCGAGTTATTGCAGCAGTTTTTAGAAGTGGCGCTCAAAGATCATGGCGCGGACGTATTACATCAGGCGATCGCAGAATTACTGCGCCAACCCGCACTGCCACCGGCACTAGACCCTGCACAGATTGACGAGCTGCCCGAATCATCTGGTGTGTACATTTTTTATGGCCACGATGATGTCCCGCTTTATATTGGTAAAAATCACAATATTCGTAAGCGGGTGCTGGCGCATTTTAGTGACGGCAATCCCAAGGAAGTGCAGCTGGCTAAGCGCACCCAACGGCTGGCTTGGCATGAAACCTCTGGCGAGCTAGGGGCTTTACTGCTGGAAACCAGCTTGGTGTCTAGTTTAGAGCCTAGCTATAACCCGCCGCAGCGACGGATCAAAGAGCTTGGCGTTTGGCGTTTGGTAGAAAAAGACCAAGTATTACAGCCGTACTGGACACCATGGGCCGAGGTGGGCTCTGAGCCGGTATTTGGCCCTTTCCGTTCCCGCCGCGAAGCCGCCAATGTGCTGAATAAAGTGATTGATGGTCACGGCTTATGTCGGCAGATTTTAGGTTTGGAGCCAAAGCCAAAATCCTTGGCTCCCTGCTCGGCCTTTTTGGAAGGCCGCTGCCGTGGCGCCTGCGTGGGGCGCGATCTCACGCATAACGCCCGCTTTGCGGCGGCAATGGATCGCTACCAATTCCCAGCATGGCCCTACCAAGGTGCAGTCGCCCTTGCAGAAGGCCCGGAATGGGCGCCCGTGCTGCAAGTGTTTGATCAATGGTGCTATCTAGGCGCAATCAACAGCCTCGCCGAACTTCCCGCTCTGCTGGCCAAGCCACGCAAGTTTGAGTTGGATGTGTTTAAGCTGATTCAGAAAGAATTCAAAAAACGGGTAAGAAGCTTGCAGATGCTGGGTGAAGTAAATCTTTAAACCCCAATCTTGAAACACGGAGGGCATAGAGGACTCGGAGTTTTACGGAGAAAACCTTGGGGCGAATAAGTCGCTTAAATGGATCTTTTGATGCTTTTATCCTTCTCCGTGGCCCTCCGTGTTCTCCTTTTTCTCCGTGGTTCAAGGTGTGGGTTTTGTTGTATTAAGCCGCGTAAATCACAAACACAGTCGGGCGTTTGTGCAGATCAGGTTTTGCACCGCTTTTCCAATCCGCCGCTGTTTTGCTGACGATAAACTCATTGGTGGTGGTTAAGTCACACGCTACGGTGAGCTGGGTGCTGCCTTTTAAACCGAGTAAAAGCGCATCAAATAAAGCGCCGTTGCGGTAAGGCGTTTCGATAAAGAGCTCGGCTTGTTTATTGCGATAGGAATCGTTTTCTAGCGTGCGAATTGCTTCAAGGCGTGCAGGGTCTTGCGCTGGGATATAGCCATTAAAGCGAAACTTCTGCCCATTGGCACCAGCCCCCATCAAGGCGAGCAAGATCGACGATGGGCCGACTAGTGGCGCTACTTTAATGCCTTTACGGTGCGCTAAACGAATCAAGTTTGCACCTGGGTCGGCCACGCCGGGGCAGCCCGCTTCGCTCATTAGGCCTACATCGTGGCCATCCAGCAGCGGCTTTAACAGGGCACTGAGCGCATCTTCCTTAGTATGCTCGTTCAGCTCTTCCATCCACAGGCTGCGCAGCTCGTGCGGGGTGCCAAATTCCTTTAAAAAGGCCCGTGCAGTTTTAGGGGCTTCAACAATAAAGTGCGTCAAGCGCTGCGCTGTGGCGAGTACGTCCGCCGGAATCACGCTGGCTAGTGTGTCTGTACCTAGTGGGACAGGAATCAAATACAGGGTGCCGCTCATAGCAGTGGAAATCCTTCGTTTTTTAACATGGTAATTAATTCAATCAGCGGCAGGCCAATAATGGCGGCAGGATCTTTGCCCTCGATGGCAGCAATCATCACAATACCAAGGCCTTCGGTTTTGGCGCTGCCAGCACAGTTGTAGGGTTTTTCGCGCTGCAAGTAGGATTCGATCTCGGCATCGGTGTAATCACGCATCGTGACACGGGTAATATCTACACAATGCTGCTCTTGGCCTGTGGCCGTGTTGTAAAGGCAAAGTGCAGTATGAAATGCCAGTGTGTGGCCGCGCATTTTGCTTAACTGATGAACGGCGCGCTCATGAGTGCCGGGTTTTCCTAGCTGCTCGCCATTTAAAAGGGCGACTTGGTCTGAGCCAATAATCAGGCTATCCGGGTATTGATCAGCAAGTACGCGGGCTTTAGCAATGGCAAGGCGCAAGCTGGTATCGCCCGCTGTTTCATTTGGCAGGGCGCTTTCATCTAAATCTGGCGCAGCCGTTTCAAAAGAAATGCCAAGGCGTTCAAGCAATTCTTTGCGGTAAGGTGAGGTTGATGCGAGGACTAATCGAGGTAAGTGCATGGATTTGTTAGACTCTTACGTAAATGACTTTGACAGGGTAGTGCTCAAGATTGTATCATGCGCGGTTTCTTGTATTCGTTCTGGTTCCTTATGATTGTTATTCACAGCGGTCAATTCGCTCTTGAGGGTGAAAAGATTGAAGGTACGATCCCGCTGTCTGAATTAGGCCGCTTACATGATCTGCTTGCTAGTACTGAGGGCAGCATGGTCTGGAAGTTGTCTAGTGGCATTGATAAGTTAGAGCGGCCGTGGTTGTTTGTTGACGTGGAAGGCGAAGTTCAACTCGTTTGCCAACGTTGCTTAAAGCCGATGCCCTTTTTTGTTAATGTGGGTAGCACTCTCGTACAGTTTCCAGACGAGGCCCATCTTAATGATGCGGAAAACGCTGACGAAGATCTCGAAGGCATCGTTATCGATCCCGAGCTTGACGTTATTGCGTTGATAGAAGATGAAATTCTGCTTGCCCTGCCTTTCGCGTCTAGGCACGAAGACTGCGGTGCAGATCGTATTGTTTTAAAAGATTCAAAACCGAATCCGTTTGCTGTCCTGGCTCAGTTGAAAACCAGGGAAGCGGAATAACAACTGTAGGACGCTTCTAAAAATTGTAGTTTCTAAGCAAGGCAAGGCGCGAACAAACAATATCGATGCAGCATATTGCTTATATGTAAGGCGATATTTTTTGTGAGCAACGCAGTATCGCGACGGAAATATGATTTTTAGAGGTGTCCTCTAATTTAAAACTGGTTTTCAAGGAGCTACATCATGGCTGTTCAACAGAATAAAAAGTCCCCGTCCAAGCGTGGCATGCGTCGTGCACACGACTTCCTGACCGCTCCAGCGCTGGCAGTTGAAGCAACGACTGGTGAAGCACATTTGCGTCACCACATCTCCCCAAATGGCTTTTACCGCGGTCGCCGCGTTATTAAAGCTAAGGGCGAGTAATTCCCTTTATAACCTTTTGGTTATAATATGCGGCGCAAGCGGGCAACCCTTGCGCCGTTCGCCGTTCTGGATTCCCCAGTCTGTGCCTCATTGGAGTTGTGATTGAAGCGTGCTTCTGAGCTTGGGTATTTTGCTTGGATATTGCTCTCCTGCTCCTTACAGGACTTGTAGCCCCCGATGGATATCACCGTTGCCGTTGATGCAATGGGCGGCGATCATGGCACGCACGTTACTGTGCCTGCAGTGCTTCGCTTCCTAAAAGAATTTCCCCATGTGAGTGTTGTGCTCGTTGGCCTGCCTGACGCTCTTGCCGTTGAATTAAAAGCTTGCCATGCCACGGTAGGCCCCCGCTTGCGTGTACATGCCGCCAGCGAAGTGGTCACGATGGATGAATCGCCTCAGTCGGCAATGAAGAATAAAAAAGATTCTTCGATGCGCGTCGCCATTAATTTGGTGAAGTCTGGTGATGCCAGTGCTTGCGTTTCGGCCGGTAATACTGGCGCGCTGATGGCCACTGCACGCTTTGTGCTTAAAACCATTCCAGGTATTGATCGCCCTGCCATTGCCAAAATGATGCCATCTAGCCGCAATGAGACCTGCGTGCTAGATCTGGGGGCGAATGCGGTGTGTACGCCACACAATATTTTGCAGTTTGCGATTATGGGCTCGTGCTTGGTGGCGGCAACTCGTCAAATCGAAAACCCGACGGTTGGCTTGCTTAATATTGGTTCAGAAGACCAAAAAGGCAATGAGACGGTTAAAGAAGCATCCGAGCTACTGAAAGCATCTCGGCTTAATTTCCAGGGCAATGTAGAAGGTAACGATATCTATCGCGGCTCGGTGGATGTGGTGACTTGTGATGGCTTTACTGGCAATGTGGCACTGAAAGCTTCGGAAGGTCTAGCTAAGATGCTTGCCGAATTTTTAAAACAAGAATTTACCCGCAGCTGGTGGACGCGCATTATTGCGCTCTTGGCGTGGCCGGTATTGGCTCGTTTTAAGGCTAGAGTGGATCCACGCCGCTATAACGGTGCCTCCTTATTAGGCTTAAAAGGCATCGTGGTGAAGAGCCATGGTAGCGCAGACAAAGTGGCTTTTTATTGGGCCCTGAGACAAGCGATGGATGAGGCGCGCTCAGGCGTGATTCAACGCATTACCGAACAGGTTCAAGATCAGCTTGCAGAATTGGCAGCTAAAGAGACTGTCATCGAATAAGGGGTTATGTATGTACGCTCGCATTGTTGGCACAGGTTCTTACTTACCGGCTCGTATTCTTACTAATCAAGAGCTGGCCGAGCGCGTTGAAACAAACGATGAATGGATTGTTTCACGCACGGGTATTCGTGAACGCCATATTGCCGCTGAAGGTGAAATGACGTCTGATTTGGCCTTAAAAGCCGTTGAGGCTGCTCTTGCAGCCGCTGGTGTGGCTAAAGAAGAAATTGATTTACTGATTGTGGCAACTACCACCGGCGATCAAATTTTCCCTTCAACAGCATGTATCTTGCAAGATAAGCTGGGCGTGCATGGTTTTCCGGCGTTTGATGTGCAGGCTGTTTGTGCAGGCTTTATCTATGCCTTAAGTACGGCTGAAAAATTTGTTAAAACCGGTGCGGCTAAATGCGCCGTGGTGGTTGGCGCAGAAACGCTGTCACACCTGATTAATTGGGATGATCGTGGTACGTGCATCTTGTTTGGTGATGGCGCGGGGGCCGTGGTACTGAAGCCTTCGGAGGAAACTGGGATTCTGGCCACAGAATTGCGCGCAGATGGTCGTTATCGTCATATTTTAAAAGCTGATGCCAAAGTAAAATATGGCAGCTTGACGGGTAGCCCATGGCTATATATGGAAGGCAATGCGGTCTTTAAGTTTGCGGTAAGGGCGTTGGCTGATGTGGCGGTGCAAACGCTAGAAGCGGCAGGCTTGGCGCAATCTGAAATTGATTGGCTAGTGCCGCATCAGGCGAATATTCGTATTATTGAATCCACCGCAAAGCATCTTGGTTTAAGTATGGATAAAGTAGTGGTTACGGTGGCGGAGCATGGCAATACCTCTGCCGCCTCGATCCCTTTGGCTTTGGATGTTGCGGTGCGTGATGGACGGATTAAAGCTGGGCAGAAAGTGCTAATGGAAGGAATTGGTGGTGGTTTTGCCTGGGGTGCTGTTATTGCCCAGTTTTAATCAGCATAACGGCGCAGTAATGCGCCGTTTGTCTATCTGGCATTAAAATAACTGTTTGAATTTTACAGCGCCGGAAAGGGGCTATAAAGGCCCCCTTAGCATGGCATGCAGGAGTAAAAAATGGCATTAGCATTTGTATTTCCGGGCCAAGGCTCGCAATCGGTAGGCATGATGAATGGCTGGGCAGATTTGGCGGTAGTGAAAGCCACTTTTGACGAAGCCTCGGCTATTTTAGGGCAAGACTTATGGCAAATGGCTGCTGAGGGCCCTATTGAGCTCTTGAATGCAACCGTCAACACTCAGCCATTGATGTTAACTGCGGGTGTGGCGGTGTGGCGTGCTTGGCTGGCGCAAGGTGGCGCACAGCCTACCGTTTTGGCTGGGCATAGCTTGGGTGAGTACAGCGCTTTGGTGGCTGCCGAAGCGTTGTCTTTTGGGGATGCCTTGCAGTTAGTGCGTTTGCGTGCCGAGGCGATGCAAGAAGCCGTACCGGTTGGTACGGGGGCGATGGCGGCTATTTTGGGCTTGGCGGATGATGAAATCATCGCAGCCTGCATAGAAGCCGCTCAGGGTGAGGTGGTTGCGGCGGTTAATTTTAACTCGCCAGGACAGGTGGTGATTGCAGGTAGTAAGGCTGCCGTAGAACGCGCTTGTGATGCTTGTAAGGCACGCGGCGCGAAGCGAGCGATGTTATTACCAGTGTCTGTGCCGTCACATTGCGCTTTAATGCGTCCTGCAAGTGATAAGTTGCAACAAAAGCTAGATACAATTGTCATCAATACGCCTGTGATTCCTGTCTTGCATAATGCAGATGTGGCCGCATATACCGATTCAGCACAAATTAAAGATGCCTTGGTTCGCCAGCTTTACGAACCCGTCCGTTGGGTAGAAACAATCGCCAAAATGGCGCAGGACGGGGTGACTGTGATTGCGGAGTGCGGGCCAGGTAAAGTATTAGCAGGCTTGAATAAACGTATTGCAACAGATGCACAGCAAGTGGCTTTGGTCGATGCTGCGGCACTGCAAACATTAAAAGCAATGTTGTAAATATTTGTAGGGCGGGTGTAATTCGTCAAGATGTTTCATAAAAGCTTTGTAAAACGGCGGGTTGCACCCGCCCTAGATTCGTAGCTTTTGCTATTGATGGAGATTTTTGCATGAGTTTTGAAGGTAAAATTGCACTGGTAACGGGTGCATCACGCGGAATTGGTCAAGCGATTGCGCTTGATTTGGCGCGTGCTGGCGCGGTAGTGATTGGCACTGCAACAACAGATGCGGGCGCAGAGGCAATTACCGCTTATTTAAAAGAAGCAGGTAACACTGGTTGTGGCTTACGTTTACAAGTTACCGAAGAGGGTGCTTGTGAAGCGATTGTTGATTCAATTACCCAACAATTTGGCCCCGTAACTATTCTTGTTAATAATGCCGGTATTACCCGTGATAATCTGCTGATGCGCATGAAGGACGAAGAATGGGATGCCGTTATGGCAACTAATCTGCGTCCGGTGTATAAGCTATCCAAAGCAGTGATGCGTGGCATGATGAAAGCGCGCTGGGGCCGCATTATTAATATCGCTTCAGTGGTAGGGGCCACAGGTAATCCTGGTCAGGCTAACTACTCTGCAGCTAAAGCGGCCTTATTTGGTTTTACTAAATCACTGGCGCGTGAGATTGGTTCACGCGGGGTTACAGTGAATGCTGTAGCGCCTGGTTTTATTGATACAGACATGACAAAGTCGCTGCCTGATGAACAAAAGGCTAAACTGGTCGAACAAATTGCCTTAGGACGCTTAGGTAATCCGCAAGATATTGCAGATGCGGTGAGTTTTTTGGCGTCAGATAAAGCTGCTTACATTACAGGCAATACCCTGCATGTAAACGGCGGAATGTATATGAATTAGCGTGGTATCCATGCTGTAGGCAGAAGTTATTTTGCCGTTCAGCGTGGTTTTTTGGTTGTGCATTTCACCGAAGTTACTCGACAAACGTATGCTGTGACTGTTTTTTTGGTAGAATGCCGACGTTTTTTTTAGTAATTAAGACAAGGCTTGGGACATAAATTCATGGAAAACATCGAACAGCGTGTTAAGAAGATCGTTGCCGAGCAACTTGGCGTGCCGGAAACAGACGTTAAGATTGACTCATCGTTTGTAAACGACCTCGGTGCCGATTCTCTCGATACCGTTGAACTCGTCATGGCACTGGAAGAAGAATTCGAGTGCGAAATTCCTGACGAAGAAGCCGAAAAAATTACTACCGTTCAGCAAGCCATTGACTTTGTCAATGCTAACCTGAGCAAGTAATTCGTTTTTCTCGAGGCCCCTGCGATGGGCGCGTAAGCGTTTATTGTGGGGGTCTTGTTCCATCTGGTTTCGGCAAACCTGCTTGAACCAACTTACGGAGACTGCCCCGTGTCTAAACGCAGAGTAGTTGTCACTGGCTTGGGACATGTCTCGCCGGTAGGCAATGATGTGGCTACTGGTTGGGCAAACTTGCTCGCTGGTCAGTCTGGCATCGCTCAAATTTCCCGTTTCGATGCTAGTGACTTAGCTTGCACCATTGCTGGCGAAGTTAAAGGTTTCGATATTACCGAGTACATCTCGGCTAAAGACGCACGTCGTATGGATGTGTTTATCCATTACGGTATCGCTGCCGCCTTGCAGGCTATTAAAGATGCTGGCCTCGATGATGTTGCCGATTTAGATAAAACTCGCGTTGGCGTGAATATTGGTTCTGGTATCGGTGGCCTTTGGTCTATCGAGCAGACCAGCGCTGCCTTGCTTGAAGGCGGCCCGCGCAAAATTGGCCCGTTTTTTATTCCAGGTTGCCTGATTAATCTGGTTGCAGGCCATGTGACTATTTTGAAAGGCTATCAAGGCCCAAGTTACGGCATCGTGTCTGCGTGTACCACAGGTGCGCATAGCATTGGCGATGCGGCTCGTATCATCCAGTACGGCGATGCCGATGTGATGGTAGCGGGTGGTGCTGAAGGCGCGATTTCCCGCCTTGGCATGGGTGGTTTTGCGGCTATGAAAGCACTATCAACTCGCAATGACGACCCTGCTACGGCATCGCGTCCTTGGGATACTGGCCGTGATGGCTTTGTAATGGGGGAGGGCGCGGGTGTGTTGGTACTGGAAGAGTACGAGCACGCTAAAAAACGTGGCGCAACCATCTACGCAGAGTTGATTGGTTTTGGTATGAGCTCAGACGCCTACCATATCACTTCGCCAACGGCAGAAGGCCCAGCACGTGGCGTGACCAATGCCCTGAAAGATGCGGGCGTGAATCCGGATGAAGTGGATTACGTTAATGCACATGGTACGTCTACCCCAGTGGGTGATTCTAATGAAACCAATGCACTGAAAATTGCCTTTGGTGATCATGCTAAAAAGCTGGCGGTAAACTCAACTAAATCTATGACTGGCCATTTATTGGGCGGCGCGGGTGGTGTAGAGGCGATTTACTCCATTCTAGCGCTGCATAACCAAGTATCCCCTCCGACGATCAATATCTTCGAGCAAGATATCGCGGGTGGTTGTGATCTGGATTATGTAGCAAACACCGCAAGAGATATGAAGATTGGCGTTGCGATCTCTAACTCCTTTGGTTTTGGTGGCACGAATGGCACGCTGGTATTCCGTAAAATTTAATTAAGAATACCCCGCATAAAAAAAGGCTACTTCGGTAGCCTTTTTTATGCGGCTTGCAGAGCGTTAATCTACCCGCTGCAAAGTGTAATTGAGCTTGCTGATATCAAACCCCTGCTCTTTGGCAATGTCTAGTGCGTCATTGAGATCTTGGCTGCTGATGGTCTGGCTGCGGGATAATAGCCACAGATATTTATGGTTGGGATTGCCCACCAGCGCCCACTGGTACTCATCGCCTAAGCCAAACACCCAGTAATCTGCAGAGAATGGCCAGAAGAAGCTGACTTTTAGTTTGGCATTGCCACTATGCGGCACGATGCTGGCGTGGCCATCGGCCTCTGCAAAGCTGCCATCTTGCTTGCGGCAACGATTGACCACGGTGATTTTATCTTCACCCTGCTTGCTATAGTCCGCCGTGGTGTCTGCCACGCACATACGCTGAAAATACATAGGAAAGCTGGCAATCTCGTACCAACGACCTAGATAGCGCTCTACATCAAGTGAAGAGACTGAGTTGGCCGTGGTTTCGGCATAAAGACTGCTGCTAAGCATGATGGCAAGTAAGGCCGCAAATAAGGGCATGATTGTTTTCCCCTGTTTTTGTAATGTAACTCTATTTTAGCGCTAAAAATAACCGTTTTTGCAATTCTTGCTGGGTATTTAATCCGGCACTATCACTTGCCTGAGTGATAAGGTATAAGGCAACTCTCTCTGTTAGAAAACGACCTATGTACTGCTTATCTCTCCAAACTACTCCAGACCTATTGGCACTGCATGCCAGTGATCCAGCACGCTTTCCTGCTTTGGCTGAAACAGGTGGCGGCCACGCGGGTTGGGATATCTTATTTGCCCTGCCTCGGGAGCGGCGTATCTATGCTGCGGATGAGGGGGATGCTTTTGTCCGTGATTTGCGTGAACTGCCGCTGAATCTGAATTTAGCTCGTCCCGAAGATTTGCCTGCGGATGCGCCCTTTGTGGGGGGGTGGTTTGCCTATGCAGGCTACGAGCTGCTATCTACCTTTGAGCCACACGTGGCGCATCGGCTTGAAGCGGATTTTCCGGTTGCGGCATTGTTACGTATTCCTGCAGCCATTGTATTGCAGCGCCCCTCTGGCCAAGCTTGGTTAGTGGCGGAAACCTTAGAAGAGCTGGAGATGTTGGCAGAAAAGCTAGCCGCATGCCCTGTATTTAAACCCGCTTTGCCCCAAGTTGCATCCATTAGTGAGGACGAGCCAGCGGCCTTTTTACAAGGCGCAGAACGAGCCCTTATATATATAAGAGAAGGTGACGTTTTTCAGGTGAATTTATCCCGTGGCTGGGATGTGCAATTGGCCCAGCCATTAAGCCCCGCTGAGCTATTTGCCAGCCTACGTGTACGTAATCCAGCACCATTTTCAACCCTGCTAGATTTAGGCGTGCATGGCGCAGTGGTGAGTTCATCTCCTGAGCGTTTAGTTAAAGTAAAAGGCGATCAGGTCGAAACCCGCCCGATTGCAGGTACGCATCCTAGATCCACCGATCCTATTGAAGACGCCGAGCTAAAAGCGCGCCTACTTGCTACGCCCAAAGAGCGTGCCGAGCATATTATGCTGGTCGATCTAGAGCGCAACGATTTGGGCCGCATCTGCCACCCAGGCACGGTAAAAGTGGATGAGCTGATGGCCGTAGCCACTTACGCCTTTGTGCACCATATTGAATCCAATGTCCGTGGCACTTTAACGCCAGGCCAAACACCGGCAGATGTCTTAAGAGCGCTGTTCCCTGGCGGGACCATTACAGGTTGCCCTAAGGTTCGCTGCATGCAAATTATCAGAGAGCTAGAAGATAGGCCACGTTATGCTTACACGGGAAGCTTGGGTTACATCAACTTAGAGGGGTCTATGGATCTAAATATCCTGATTCGTACCTTTTTGCAAAAACAAGATCATCTCTATTTTAGAGCCGGTGCAGGGATTGTGATTGATTCAGATCCTGAGCGTGAGTTACAAGAAACTCGGCACAAAGCGCGTGGCTTACTGCGTGCTTTGGGCGTGCAAGAATAGGCGCTGCCTTTCAAAGGGATTTGTTTTTCTTAGGGTGGGTTTCACTCCAGTCCTATCAATTTAAGGGCACTGTTGATCGTTAAACTCTAGGCGATCAACTTAGATCTATCTATTGCAAGCATTGAAACATCGTAGGCCAGATGAAACTCGCGTTTTTTCAATGTCACTCGCGGGTTTCACTCGCCCTACGAATGGCATTTTGCTTAAATTGATAGGCAATTTTTTGATCGTTAAACTCTAGGCGATTAACTTAGATCTATCTATTGCAAGTGTTGAAGCATCGTAGGGCGGGTGAAACCCGCGTTTTTTTCAACGTCGATTAAAGGTTTCACCCGTTCTACGTTATTAACTTTGTATGACATGGCTTTTGATACGTATAGCTACTTCCTTACCATTTATATTTAACGGTGTAAGAATGATATTGCTTAATGGGCAGCTACAAGACACCATCAGTATGGCTGATCGGGCGTTTCAATTTGGTGACGGGGTGTTCCGTACCTTGCGCTGCGAAGGTGGGCAAATTGAGTTTTGGCAGCGACATTACGCACGCTTACAACAAGACTGCGCCGCCTTAGGAATTAATTGTCCTGCTGAGGCGGTATTGCTTGAAGACTTACGCCGGCTTGCACCGATTGATGCCACTCTTAAAATGATCATTACTCGTGGTGAAACCGCACGTGGCTATGGCGCGGTGGATTCACTGACGCCTAATCGAATTATTCAGCTTGCTGCACTGCCCAATTACTCTGAAGAATTGCATCAACAGGGGGCCAATGTGCGGGTTTGCAGCACAAGAGCCAGCTGGCAACCTGCCTTAGCAGGGGTTAAGCATTTGAATCGTTTAGAAAATGTTTTAGCGCGGCGTGAATGGCAAGATCCAAGTATTTTTGAAGGGCTGATGTTGGATAGAGATGGCTTGGTTATCGAAGGCGTAATGAGCAATGTGTTGGTTTTATGCGACACCCATTTATTCACCCCAAAACTCGATCAAAGTGGGGTAAATGGAGTGATGTGCGAGGTGGTTTTTGATGCTGCATTGCAGCATGGATTTGCGGTCGAAAAGCGAGCTTTAACGCTGGATGATGTCAAAAAAGCAGATGCAGTTTGGCTCACAAATAGCCTAGTGGGATTATTGCCAGTCGCCAATTTATGCGATAAGCATTTTCTACCGCATCCCGCACAGGCGCTACTATCGAAGGCGGTGAATCACTTGCGCCAGCTAGAAAAATTTGCGATTGTTGAGTTGCCGGATATGCCGAAAGGGTAATTTTTACTGGGGTGGACTAGAAGCTTGGCCTTATGCTGGCGCTCCTTGTCGGATCAGAACGCAAAAACGGCAAGCCCGAAAGCTTGCCGTTTTCACTGATTCTGGAGGAGAGAGGGGGATTCGAACCCCCGATACTCTCGCGAGTACGCCTGATTTCGAGTCAGGTACATTCAACCACTCTGCCACCTCTCCAAAGAGGAGACGAATTCTAGCGCAATTTTTACCCAAGGCAAAGCAAAGTTTGTGCTTTAGGGAGGAATTAGTGCAGAATGCGGCCGGTATCAACAAACGGGATGCGCATGAAACATTTGCTCATGGCTCTAGCAACAGTTGTCCTAACGGGTTGTGGCGATATGCCGCAGCAATCTTCCAACCAGGTTCTTCCTTGGGCAGAATCACAAGAACTCGTCGTACTGGTACAAAACGGTCCGACCACACTCTATGTCGATGCTGAAGGCAATTACGCAGGCTTGGAGTACGACCTCGTTACTCGCTTTGCACTAGCAAATGGGCTGAAGGTGCGTTTTATCGTGACCAACAGCTATGCCGAGTTGTTATCCAGGCTAAAGCAGCATGAAGCGCACTTTGCGGTGGGTGTGCAAAAAGATTTTGAAGGAGCAGGCTTGGCATTTGGGCCTGCTTACCAAAGCATTGAACCTGTCTTGGTTTACCCAAGCAGCCGCTCCGCCAGCAGTGTTTTAACTGAGCTGACAGCGGGTGAGGCTTTGATTAGCACCTTGCCACAGTATGTGATGGCGCTGAATAAGCTAAAGGTCAGCAAGCCCAATCTCAATTGGCAGATCGTCGAAGATGGTGATAGCGAAGATTTGATTGAGCGCGTGGCCAATGGTCAACTTAGCTACGCCATGGTTGATTCGCACGCTGCTGATGTTGCGCAAAATTACTTCCCTAAAGTGGCGATTAGCCGTGAAATGGGCTCTGCTCAGCAGTTGGCTTGGGCCGTGCCTGAGGGCGATAGCGAGCTGCATGGCTTGTTCCAAGGCTTTTTTAGCAAAATAGCTAAAAATGGTGAGCTGCGCAGCTTACTTGATCGATATTACGGCCATGTGAATCGCCTTGCGCAAGTTGATGCGATGGCGTTTTTGGATAAGCGCAAAGCCACTTTGCCACGCTATAAAAAGTGGTTTAAAGAGGCGGAAACAAAAACCGGCTTAGATTGGCGCTTAGTGGCCGCGCTGTCTTATCAGGAATCGATGTGGGATCCTGAGGCAGTGTCAATGTCGGGTGTGCGCGGCATGATGATGCTTACCAACGATACGGCTGAGCGCTTGGGTGTGAACCGCCTAGATCCCTATCAAAGTATTCAAGGTGGGGCGCGTTATATCCAAACCATGAAAGACAGCTTGGCAGAAAACATTACTGAGCCAGATCGCACTTGGCTGGCCCTTGCCGCGTACAACGTAGGCCTTGGCCACTTGCTCGACGCACGCGCCTTGGCCGTGAAGCTAGGCAAGAACCCAGATAGCTGGGTAGACGTGAAAACCACGCTGCCACTGCTGCGTAATCCGCAATACTTTAAATCTGCCAAATACGGCTATGCCCGTGGTGGCGAGCCGGTTATTTTTGTTGAACGCCTACGCACTTATTACGACATCCTAGTGCGCTTTGAAAGCCCTGTGCAAAGCACTATGCCGATACTTAGTGAGAATGTTGTGGTGCAAAACCCAAATAACTTACCACTAAATATCAATAATCGCGTGCTAGCCGCTAAGCAGGTTCGTACTGCTGCTTTGTAAACCTTACGGCTTAGGGTGCTTTATGCCCACGCCTTGAGTCGCGATACGCTCACGTGGGTAAGGCACCTAGCGTTAAAAAAGGGAGCCGCTTGGCTCCCTTTTTAATTTTTTACAGATTAAAGCTTACTTCAAACGCTCATAGCCCGGCAAAGTCAGAAACTCGACAAAATCCTCGCTGGTGGTCAGCTCGTCAAACATCTGTGCGGCTTCATCTAGCGTGCTGGCAAAGCGGCCGCTGGTGTGGATCTTGGCAACCTCCTCAGGAAGCCACTGGCGGAACAGCTCCTTGCTAACCTTGCGGCCATCGTCGAGCACGCCTTTGGGTGATCTGATCCATTGCCAGATTTGCGAGCGGCTGATTTCTGCGGTGGCGGCGTCTTCCATTAAGTTATGAATCGGCACGCAGCCAAGGCCGGAAATCCACGCGGCTAAATATTGCACGCCTACGCTGATATTGCCGCGCAAGCCGGCTTCGGTAATCGGTGCGCTTGGCTGAAAATCGAGTAAATCGCTGCCAGAAATCTGCACATCAGGGCGTTGCTTGTTGATTTGATTGGGTTTGCTGCCCAGTACCTTATCAAAGGCCGCCTGAGCGATCGCAACAAGGCCTGGGTGAGCGATCCAGCCGCCATCGTAGCCATCATTGGCATCGCGCTCTTTATCCGCAAGAACTTGCTGCATGGCTTTTTCATTGGCGGCTTCGTCGTTTTTGATCGGGATGACCGCACTCATGCCGCCCATCGCTGGCGCATTGCGATGGTGGCAGGTTTTGATCAGCAGCAAGGAATAAGCGCGCATAAACGGCACGGTCATGGTGATTAGGCTGCGATTAGCGAGGCAGAAGTCGGTATTCACGCGGAATTTCTTTATGCAGCTAAAAATGTAATCCCAGCGGCCAGCATTCAGGCCTGCCGAGTGCTCACGTAGCTCGTAAAGGATCTCGTCCATTTCAAACGCGGCGAGGATAGTTTCGATCAGTACCGTGCCCTTGATGCAGCCGTGCGGTGCGGCCAGCTCAGCCTCGGCCCAGGTAAATACATCATTCCAGAGCCGTGCTTCTAAATGCGATTCCATTTTTGGCAGGTAGAAATAACACGATATACCTTGGGCTAGACGATATTCAAGGTTATGAAAAACCGCGAGGCCAAAGTCAAATAGCGAGCCCGACATGATTTCGCCATCAACTTCAACGTGCTTTTCCATCAAATGCCAGCCACGCGGGCGCAGAATCAGCGTGGCGATTTCTGAATTGAGTTTGTATTCTTTGCCGTCCGCAGAGCGGTAGGAGAGCTCTTTGCGGTAAGCGTCTTTGACGTTGATCTGGCCTTCAACTTGGTTTTCCCAAGTGGGGGTATTGGAGTCTTCAAAATCGGCCATAAATGATTTTGCACCGGAGTTCAGCGCATTAATCATCATCTTGCGTTCAACTGGGCCGGTGATTTCGGTGCGCCTATCCAGCAAATCGGCGGGCAGGGCAGAGATGCTCCAATTGCCATCGCGGATATGTTGGGTGTCGGGTAAAAAATCAGGCACTTCACCCGCATCGATGCGGGCTTGGCGATTGACGCGAGTGGCCATCAGCTCACGGCGGCGCGGCTCAAAACTACGGTGCAGCTCAGCTAAAAAAGCCAGCGCATCGGGAGTAAGAATAGGGGCAAAGGCCGAGCTGACAGGCCCTAGAACTTGAATGCCTGCTAGTGTGTTGGTCATGATCTTTCCCTTATTTTTAGAGGGAAAACCCAAACCTTGAAACACGGAGAGCACGGAGGACACAAAGTTTTACGGAGAAAACCAAGAGGGTTTTCTCCGTGGCTCTCCGTGTTCTCCTTTTCCTCCGTGTTTTAAGAGCTGGGTTTTAGGTTTTAATGAAACTGCTCTTCTTCAGTCGAGCCTTTCAGTGCGGTGGTAGAAGACTGGCCTTGCTGGATCACTTGCGTGACCGAGTCAAAGTAGCCTGTGCCTACTTCACGCTGATGTTTCACTGCGGTAAAGCCACGGTCTGCTGCTGCAAACTCGGATTCTTGCAGCTCAACAAAAGCACTCATGCCGCGGCGAGCGTAGCCGTGGGCAAGGTTAAACATGCCGTAGTTCAGTGCGTGGAAGCCTGCCAAGGTGATGAACTGGAATTTGTAGCCCATCTTGCCTAGCTCCGCCTGGAAAGTGGCGATGGTGGCGTCGTCTAGATTCTTTTTCCAGTTAAACGATGGTGAGCAGTTATAGGCTAGCAATTTGCCAGGGAATTGCGCATGGATAGCCGAGGCAAACTTACGTGCGTATTCCAGATCTGGCTTACCTGTTTCACACCATATAAGATCAGCGTAAGGAGCATAGGCTAGGCCACGGCTGATCGCTTGCTCTAGACCTGGTGTGGTTTTGTAGAAGCCTTCTGGGGTGCGCTCGCCGGTGCAAAATGGCTTATCGTTGGCATCCACATCGGAGGTCAGCAAATCAGCCGCTTCTGCGTCGGTACGTGCAACAACTAGCGTTGGCACGCCCATGATGTCGGCAGCAAAACGCGCTGCAACTAGTTTTTCTACCGCTTCACGCGTTGGCACTAATACTTTGCCGCCCATGTGGCCGCATTTTTTAACCGATGCCAGCTGGTCTTCAAAGTGAACGCCAGCAGCACCCGCTTCGATCATAGATTTCATCAGCTCGTGCGCATTCAGCACGCCGCCAAAGCCCGCTTCTGCGTCGGCTACGATAGGGGCGTAAAAATCGATGCTGTCGTCGCCTTCGGCGTGATTGATTTGGTCGGCACGGGTCAGCGTATTATTGATGCGGCGCACCACCAGTGGCACTGAGTTGGCTGGGTAGAGAGATTGGTCTGGGTACATTTCACCCGCGATGTTTGCATCGGCGGCCACTTGCCAGCCGGATAGATAAATCGCTTTTAAGCCAGCCTTAATTTGCTGCATGGCTTGGTTGCCAGTTAGCGCGCCTAAAGCGTGTACATAAGGCGTTTCGTTAAGTAAAGACCATAGCTTTTCTGCGCCTCGGCGGGCCAATGTGTGCTCCACTTGCACGCTACCGCGCAGGCGTTCTACATCGGCGGCAGTATAAGGGCGGGTGATGCCTTTCCAGCGCGGGTTAGTATCCCAGTCTTGCTGGATGGCTTGGATTTTTTGTTCCTTCGTACTCATAACAATACTCCCTAATGGGTGATGGGCTGCATGTCTAAGTAAAGCATTTTATAGCCGTGTTGCAGAGTTATTTTGCAGTGCACCATTCGATTGTAGTTATAAAATGTTGACTACATATTGGGGCTTTCATGTACTTTTTTTGTAGTAAGAATTGAGTCAAGTAGTGGTCAATAAGTGCTTGAAATGACAAGAAAATAAGCTTTGAATTAATCCACCTTAAAACGACTGTTTTAAAAGCATAAAGTTGCAAAATAATAGATAAATGTAGTTTTTAATATATTTTTATTTGTCAGCTACATGCTGCTAAACAGGTGTTTGAAGAAAAAACTGCGTAGAAAAATGTAAATTTTTTGAGTGTTTTTGTGGCAGATTAGCTAAAAAAAATCTGAAAAAAAGGATAAAAATGCTCAAACCGCTGTGCTCAACGGTGTATTGAGTTGATTTCCTAGACTTAAACTGCACGCTCTTACTATCTATGCTCTTGAAATGCTCCGTGATAACCCCATCTGCCTTTGCATGTTTGAAATAGTTTTGACTGGAGTTCCCTATGAGCAACGAAACTGAACAAGTACAAGAAGTATTGGCTGCCACTGCTGATATAGCTGTTGATGCGAGCCTTGAAGCATCTAGCGAAAGTAATACTTTAGATGCACAGTTAGCCACTGCAACTGCAGATATTGAGAAAGCCCGTCAAGACGTGCTGTATGCCAAGGCTGAGGCAGAAAATAATCGCCGCCGTGCACTTGAAGAAATCGACAAAGCCCGCAAATTTGCGGTTGAGAAATTTGCGATGGAATTGCTGGCGGTAAAAGATTCGCTAGAAATGGCATTGAGCGATCAAACCGGTGATGTCGAAGCCCTGAAAAATGGCGTGGAACTCACTTTAAAGCAGCTCACTGCGGCGTTTGAGAAATCGCAATTGATCGAAATTAACCCAATGGGTGACAAGCTAGACCCGCATAAGCACCAAGCGATTGCGATGGTGCCAAGCGAAAGCGAGGCGAACACCGTGGTGCAAGTCATGCAAAAAGGCTATGAGTTAGCTGGCCGCGTGATTCGCCCTGCGATGGTGATGGTTTCAGCGGCGAAGTAATTTTATGAATGGGCACGGCATGCCGTGCCCCTACTTGAAAATGTTTGTGGCATCCCCATTTCGTAAACATGGTTGTTAATTTACCGCTGCCTAAGGGCAAGCGAAGACAAGGAAAAATTAAAAATGGCAAAGATGATTGGTATTGACTTAGGCACAACAAACTCTTGCGTGGCAGTGTTTGAAAATGGCCAGCCTAAAGTAATCGAAAACGCTGAAGGCACACGTACAACGCCGTCTATTATTGCTTATCAAGAAGACGGTGAAATCTTGGTTGGTGCTCCAGCTAAGCGTCAGGCTGTAACCAATCCAAAAAATACTTTGTACGCGGTAAAGCGTTTGATTGGCCGCAAGTTTGAAGATAAAGAAGTACAAAAAGACATCGACCTGATGCCTTTTGCCATTGTTAAAGCCGACAACGGCGACGCATGGATTTCGGTACGTGACAAAAAAATGGCCCCGCCACAAATCTCCGCAGAAGTACTGCGCAAGATGAAGAAAACCGCCGAAGATTACCTTGGTGAAGAAGTAACAGAAGCGGTTGTAACCGTGCCTGCTTACTTTAACGATGCACAACGCCAAGCCACTAAAGACGCTGGCCGTATCGCGGGCTTGGATGTAAAACGTATTATCAATGAGCCAACAGCTGCTGCGCTGGCCTTTGGTATGGATAAGCACGAAAAAGGCGACAGCAAGATTGCTGTGTATGACCTAGGTGGCGGTACATTCGACGTATCCATCATCGAAATTGCCGATGTAGATGGCGATAAGCAATTTGAAGTATTGGCCACGAACGGCGACACTTTCTTGGGCGGTGAAGATTTCGACCAACGCATCATTGATTACATCATTGATGAATTCAAGAAAGACACAGGTATCAACCTGAAGCAAGACGTAATGGCGCTGCAACGCCTGAAAGAAGCGGCAGAAAAAGCCAAGATTGAATTGTCATCTACTACGCAAACAGAAATCAACTTGCCGTACGTGACGATGGATGCATCCGGTCCTAAGCACTTAACGCTGAAAATTACTCGCGCTAAATACGAAAGCTTGGTTGAAGACCTAGTCGCCCGCACCATCGAGCCTTGCCGTATTGCATTGCAAGACGCAGGCCTAAAAATTACTGATATTGATGACATCATCTTGGTTGGCGGTCAAACCCGCATGCCTATGGTGCAAGATAAAGTTAAAGAATTCTTCGGCAAAGAAGCACGTCGTGACGTAAACCCAGATGAAGCGGTTGCCGTGGGTGCTGCATTGCAAGGCTCGGTATTGTCTGGCGATCGTACTGACGTATTGCTGCTGGATGTAACCCCGTTATCCCTAGGTATTGAAACCATGGGTGGCATCTTGACTAAGCTGATCAAGAAAAACACCACGATTCCGACTAAGGCATCGCAAGTGTTTTCTACCGCAGAAGACAATCAAACAGCAGTAACCATCCATGTATTGCAAGGTGAGCGTGAACGCGCTTCGGCGAATAAGAGCCTAGGCCAATTTAACCTTGGCGATATTCCACCCGCAGCACGCGGTGTGCCACAGGTTGAAGTGACCTTTGATATTGATGCCAACGGTATCTTGCACGTAGGCGCTAAAGATAAGGCTAGCGGCAAAGAAGCGCGCATCACCATTCAAGCTTCAAGCGGTTTATCCGAAGCTGAAATCGAAGCAATGGTTCGTGATGCTGAGCTAAATGCTGAAGAAGACAAGAAATTGACTGAATTGGTAGGCGCTCGCAACCAAGCCGATGGCATGGTTCACTCGGTGAAAAAATCACTGGCCGAATTTGGCGACAAGATTGGCGCGGACGAAAAAGCCAAGATTGAAGCGGCCATGGCCGAAGTTGAGCTGGTACTGAAAGACCACGCGGACGATAAAGAAAAGATCGAAGCGGCAACAGCCACGCTGACTGAAGCATCGCACAAATTAGCTGAGCAAATGTACGCACAGCAGCCTGAAGGTGCAGCAGCGGCTGGCGCAGCTGGCCCTGAAGCAGATGCTAAAAAAGATGACGGCAATGTAGTTGATGCTGAATTCACTGAAGTAAAAGATAAATAAGCACTGCTTATTTAAATGAAAAACAGGCCCGCTGATGCGGGCCTGTTTTTTTGCCAGCGAGATTTAGCTGAGTTTAAATCGGCTGATAGATTGTTTTAAGCCATTGGCTAATTGCACCAGCTTGTTCGATGAATTGGCAACCTCTTCTACTGCGGCGCGGTTTTCCTCGGCCATTTGTGCAATGCGCTCCACGTTTTGAGCGAGATCGGTGCTTACTGAGCGTTGTTGAGATAAGGCGGAGGCAATATCGTTGATCGATGTTTGCACCTTGATGGAGCCCGCTTTGATTTGATCCATCACCTGATTAGTGCGCCCTGATGCGCTAGAGACTTGGCTTACACTTTCTTGGCTAGATTGCATGCCGCTTACCGCTGCACGCGTTCCTTGTTGGATGGTTTGAATCATGCCGGTGATCTCTTGTGCAGAGCTGGTGGTGCGCTCCGCTAGTTTTCTTACCTCGTCAGCTACCACAGCAAAGCCTCGGCCTTGCTCCCCAGCACGAGCGGCTTCAATGGCGGCATTTAAGGCTAATAAATTAGTTTGATCGGCAACATCTTTAATGACGGTTGCAATATTGCCGATATGGATCGAGCTTTGCTCTAAATCAGCAATATGTGCGCCGGTGCTATTGACGTTTTCTAATACATTATCAATGAGCGTGTTTGATTTTCTGACTTCTTCGCTACCGGAATTAGCCAGCAGTCCTGCTTCATTGGCCTGTTGGTTGGCTTCAGTTGCACTGGCAGAAACACTATCAATACTGACGGTTAATTGCTCTACCCCTGCTGCGGATGAAGAGGCAGATTCTGATTGGGTTTGGGAGCTAATAGCAACTTGCTGTGATGCACTGGCTAGCAGGTCAGACATATTAACTAGCTCATCACTATTGCGGATAATTCCCTGAATGGTGGCTTTTAAATCGGCCTGCATTTTTGATAAATCTTTTTGCATGCTGGCCAATTCATCGTTGCCCTCCACATCAATATGCCCGCTTAAATCACCATGACTAATGCGATCTAAAGCGCTACGCACATGGGCAACCGGAGTGGTAATGCTTTTGGTTAAAACAAGCCCCAGCGCAATGCCTAATGCAACAGCAATCAAAGTAAGGACAATAGATTTGGTTTTTATAGCGGCCAGCTCGTTGCTGCTGGAGGCAAGTGCTTCGTCTGAGAGTTTTTTATTCAGATCAACTAAGGCACTTAAGTCATCATCTAAAATCTGAAATGCAGGCGCAACGCTGCTCGCCATAAGCTCTGAAGCCAGTTTTGCGTCATTGGCTAGGCCCGCTGCCATGGCTGGCCTAGTGGCTTCAAGGTATTTGGGCCATTGATCATCAATTTGTTTTAGTAGCACTTTTTCTTCTGGGTTTAAATCAGTCGCTCGATATTGATCGAGCAGTGCTTTCATTTTTGCTTCTTGGGTGTTTATGCTGTCTTTTATTTTTGCCATTTTTGCGTCATCAGGCTCAAGTGCATAGGCATAGAGCCCACGGTGATGATATATGGCCGCCATATTGGCATTGGCTACTGTGATTATAGGCAGCAGCTCATTATCGTGCATTTCCAGAGTCAGATGCTGCATGGATGCCGCCCCCTGAAAGCCTAAAATGCCCAAGATGAGCGTTAAAAGGGCGCAAAGTAAAAATCCGATAATGAGTCTAGTTGAAATAGCAAAGTTACTTAAAAAACTCATGATCAAACCTCTTTTCTTTGTAAGGAAATACATTAGGTATTCATAGCAACTTTAGTTAGTTTGTGCAAACTACAAGTCATCAAAGGTGGGGCTTTTGATTATTATCTTATGGTTTTGCAAGCTGGCCTTTTGAAAGGCGCTATCCATGTTATGCCAGATCGGTCTCACACGGTGCTGCGCATTGCTCAGCACCCATCTTGTATTTATGGCTTCACTCTATATTTAATAGCGGATGTCGTACAACTTAGTAATACAGTCTATGCTCGTGATTTTTGTGTTTTTTATGTATTAGCTTATCTTGGCTATTTGATTAAGCCCCAAGCAATGTAAATCGGCCCATTGCTTGTTTTAAGCTACCGGCAAGTTTAAGTAGCATACTGGATGAGCTGGCGACCTCTTGTACAGCTGCGCTATTTTCTTCGGCCATTTGGGCAATTTTTTCGACATTTTGCGCCAAATCGCTACTTACTGATTTTTGTTGAAAGATAGCTGTAGAAATATCCCTTACCGCCTCTTGTACCTTGCCTGACTCTAGCTTGATTTGTTCCATAACCTTGTTGGTTTGATCAGAAGCAATCGCAACTTTTTCAAAGTGATTGCCCGATGATTTGCCCGATAAAGCACTCTGCCCTCCAAGACCAGCAACCATACTTGTGATCTCCATTGCGGAGTGGGTGGTGCGCTCGGCCAGTTTGCGTACTTCATCGGCCACCACAGCAAAGCCACGGCCTTGTTCTCCAGCTCGGGCGGCTTCAATAGCGGCATTTAAAGCCAATAGATTGGTTTGATCGGCCACATCTTTAATAATAACGGCGATGCTGCCAATTTGAATTGAGCTTTTTTCTAGCTCAATTAGCTTGGCATTAACACCTTCTAATACCTCGCGAATTAAATGGGCGGAGTGGCTCACTTCGGCAGTGCCTGAATTGGCAAGCTGGCCTGCTTCACCCGCTTGTTCATTGGCAGTGGCTGCGCTTAAAAATACGCTATCAATGCTGCCGGAAAGTTGTTCTACGCCTGCAGCAGAGGATGCGGCTGATTCTGATTGTAGTTGCGAGCTGGTGGCAACTTGCTCCGCTGCGGTAGCAAGGGCACTACTCATGGTGAGTAGTTCATCACTTTCATGAATCACATGGGCAATCGTTACCGATAGCTCTTTTTGCATATGCTGTAAGGCGGTTTGCATGATGGTGAGTTCGTCATGCCCGGTGATTTTGATGTTAGAGCCCAAATTACCTTGGCTAATTAAGAGCAGTGATTCTTGCACGCTTTCTAATGGATCATTGATGCTGGATGCAATTTTTTTTCCTAAAACAAAGCTAAGAACAATGGCTGCTGCGGTAATGAGTATCGCTTTGATAATTACAAAATGCATATGAGTTTTACTTTTTTCTAAAGATAATTCAGCGAGTTTTTTATTGAAATTAACTAATTCGCTTAAGTTATCATCAAGTGGCTGAAAGACAGCGTGCACTTGATTGGCCATTAATTTAGAAGCAAGCTTACTATCATTGGCTCGCCCTGCTGCGATAGCTGGTTGGGCCGCTTTGATATACGCTGGCCAAAAATTATCGGCTTTTTTTAATAGCTCTTTTTCAGAGGGGGTTAAGCTGGTTGCACGGTATTTATCTATTAGGGCATTATATTTTTTTTCATGCTCGCTCATGGATTGAAGAATAAGATCCATTTTTTTATCATCCGATTCTAAAGCATGGGCATAAAGAGCACGGTTATGATAAATCGCTTCCATATTGGCGTTGGCTAGATCCATAATCGGCACAAGCTGGTTGTCGTACATATTTATTGATTCATCAAACATATCTTTGGTAGCAAGTATTCCTAACACGCCAACTATGAGTGTTAACAAGGAGCACAGTAGGAAGCCTGAAATTAGTCTTTTAAAAATTGAGTATTCGCGAAGAAAAATCATGTTGGTTCCTGTTGTATATAAGTAAGGAAAACATTGCTCTTGCTATTGATAGCTGAAATAGAGAGCGGATTCAAGCTATTTGCTAATGAATAATCCTAGGCGGTAAAATATTAGCAATGAGGGAGCTAAAGAAGGGTATATGCTTAAAATGGATTTGTAATTTATTAAATCTGGTTATTTCTGCTTAGTCAGCATAGTTTATTGATAAGAAATTTCTAGCTTAGATTGAGATAGCACGGCTTTTTTGTGACAATTATATTGTGAGTGGTAAATGAAATAATAATTTTATAATTACCAATGGATTATTTTATTTTCTGATATTAATTGGATGAAATAAAATTTTTACTCATTATGCCTTTTGCTCAATAGCGCCTATGCAAATCGTTCTTTTAGAGTTGCACGCTGTTTGCTGTTTTTGTATTTATAGGGTGGGTGAAACCTGTGAGCAATGCTCAATAAATATGCGGGGTTCACCTGACTTACGATGTTTATGAGGCGTTTGAACAAGAGGCATGGGCATAATCAGTTATAGGTTTTTAAAAATTATGGCAATGTTTACTGGCAATCTGCTCCTTACTCATCTGGCTTGAGTTGCTGCTGCTTAATCTTTTTGCTGGGGCTTGTAGATTGAATGCTTCGCCCCCATGTGCAATCAGTTGATGAATTCAGGGCGCAGCCTGCTGTGCAGGATTAAAAAGATGGCTAAAAAAGATTTTTACGACACGCTAGGTGTGAACCGCGATGCGGGTGATGACGAGATTAAAAAAGCGTATCGCAAACTGGCAATGAAGTACCACCCAGACCGTAACCCTGATGCAAAGGATGCGGAAGAAAAATTTAAAGAGGGTAAAGAAGCCTACGAGGTCTTATCCGACGCGCAAAAACGTGCGGCCTACGATCAATACGGCCATGCTGGCCTTGATCAGCAATCAGGCATGGGCGGTGGCGGTGGCGGAGCAGGCTTTGGAGATGCGTTTTCTGATATCTTTGGCGATATTTTTGGCCAGGGCGGCGGTAATCGCGGTGGGCGCTCTAATGTATATCGTGGCGCAGACCTGCGTTATAACTTAGAAATTAGCCTTGAAGAAGCGGCGCGTGGTGTAGAGCGCCAGATTAAGATCCCTTCGCATGAAGAATGCGGCAGCTGCCATGGCAGTGGGGCGAAGGCGGGCACGCAAGCTAAAACTTGCCACACCTGCGGTGGCCATGGCCAAGTGCGTGTGTCTCAAGGCTTCTTTAGCCTGCAGCAGACTTGCCCAACCTGTCACGGTAGCGGTAAGTACATCCCTGATCCATGCCGCCCTTGTTCGGGTACTGGCCGTGTCAGCACGCATAAAACACTGGCAGTAAAAATCCCAGTTGGCGTGGATGAAGGCGATCGTATTCGCTTAAGCGGCGAAGGCGAAGCCGGCGTAAATGGTGGCCCATCTGGCGATCTGTACGTGGTGATTCATGTGAAGGCGCATTCGGTGTTCCAGCGTGATGGCAATGATCTGCATTGCGAAATGCCGATCAGCTTTACCATTGCGGCCTTGGGCGGGGAAATTGAAATCCCTACGCTGGATGGCAAAGCGCGGATTACTATCCCTGCAGAAACGCAAAGCGGTCAGCAGTTCCGCCTGCGTAGCAAGGGGATTAAAGGCGTACGCAGCGCCATTACCGGCGATTTAATGTGTCATGTGATTTTGGAAACGCCGGTTAAACTGACTGCGCGTCAAAAAGAATTGCTAAAAGAGTTTGAAGAAATCAGCCAAGGCGATTCTGATAAGCATAATCCACGGGCTAAATCGTTCATGGATAAAGTAAAAGATTTTTTCGCTTCATAATAAAGTGGAATAGTTAAATCATATCCACTTAATAACAAGGCCAGTGCATTGGAAATGCACTGGCCTTGTTGCTTTAAGCGCGCTGAAGTGGACAGCCATAAGTCTTCTTGCCTTTTAGAGCAACTATCGTCATTCCCGAGTGTTTTTATCGGGAATTCAGTAGGCTAGATTCCCGCCTACGCGGGAATGACGAACTAGATTGGCATAAGGTTGAAAAATTGATTGCAGAGTACTTATTTGATTAAGCGGAACACATAAGGTAGGCGGTAGGCTTCACCTTTACTGGCGCTGATGGCGGCAATAATGCAAAACACCACATTGGCCAGCCCAAGTAAAAATATGCCTAAAAAGCCTACTAAAATAACGGTTAATACCGCGCTAATGGCATAGCCTATCATCACGGTAATAGACCAATTGAGCGCCTCTTTTGCGTGCTCTTGCACAAAAGGGTCATCCTTTTTAAGTAAAAAGACGATAAGTGCAGGGATAAAACCAAAGAAAATACTGCCCACCCAAGTTAGTGCAGCGATGGTATTAGAGTCAGACTTGACTGGCGTGGTTACTGGAAATTGATTTTCATCCATCTTGGTCTCGATCACGAGGCAGAAAACTCATTCTAGGTGGCAGGTTTAGCCTAGAGCAAGCGCCATGTTTACATTGCTTAAAAGCTTAGGCCGTACTGTTGTAATCAAATTGCTTTGTCTTGATGCATTAGCGTTTTGCTAAGAGTGGGCCAAAATTAACTAATAGCACCCCAACCGCAATAAATACCGCGCCTAAGATCCGCAGGCTGCCAATTTCGCGCATAGGTAGCCCTAAGATGCCGAAGCGATCAAAAAGTAAGGATGCAGTAATTTGCCCCGCCACAATCAAGGAAACCATTGCTGCCACACCAATTCGAGGCGCAAGCAAGGTAGTGCCAAAGACAAACAATGCACCCATTAGCCCACCAGTAAGTTGCCACCAAGAGGCTTGGCCTAGCTGGCTTAGCCCCGTCCACTTTTGCCCACTTAAAATAGCGCAGAGTGCCAGCGTGAGTGTTCCTATAGAAAAAGACAAAAGTGCCGCCAGTAGCGTACTGCCACCAATGACGCCTTTTAATTGATTGTTGACGGCCGATTGCAGTGGAACGATTAGGCCAATGATGATTGCAAGAAGGTAGTAGGGGAGTTGCATGAGGGCTTTGTTGGCTGGGTTGAAGTAGCCATATTGTAGGGTGGGCACGCCTTTGTGCCCACGCCTTTATGCTTAGGCGAGCAATCCCTTGCCCGCCCTTGGCATTAAGCCTTGTGATAAACCTCAGCCCCCTTTTTGATAAATTCAATCGATTTGGTTTGCATGCCGATTTGATTGGCATCTGCTTCGGCAATCCCTTGTTTAGCCGCAAACTCACGCACATCTTGGGTGATTTTCATTGAGCAGAAATGCGGGCCGCACATCGAGCAAAAATGCGCCACTTTGCCGCTGTCTTTTGGCATGGTTTCGTCGTGATATGAGCGGGCGCGATCAGGATCTAGGCCCAGATTGAATTGATCTTCCCAGCGAAATTCAAAGCGGGCTTTAGACAGCGCATTGTCGCGAATCTGCGCGCCGGGGTGGCCCTTGGCAAGATCCGCTGCATGTGCCGCCAGCTTGTAAGTAATGATGCCTTCTTTCACATCATCTTTATTCGGTAGGCCCAAATGCTCTTTTGGCGTGACATAACAAAGCATGGCGCAGCCGTACCAGCCAATTTGCGCGGCACCAATGGCGGAGGTGATGTGATCGTAGCCGGGGGCGATATCGGTGGTCAGTGGCCCGAGGGTGTAGAACGGCGCTTCATGGCACCAATCTAGTTCCAGATCCATATTTTCTTTGATCAATTGCATCGGCACATGGCCAGGGCCTTCGATCATCACTTGCACATCGTGCTGCCAAGCGATTTGTGTGAGTTCCCCGAGTGTTTTTAGCTCGCCTAGCTGCGCTTCATCATTGGCATCCCAAATCGAGCCAGGACGCAGGCCGTCGCCCAAGCTAAAGGCTACATCATACTTTTTCATAATTTCGCAGATGTCAGCGAAATGAGTGTAAAGGAAGCTTTCTTGATGATGGGCCAAACACCATTTCGCCATAATCGAGCCACCACGGCTAACAATGCCGGTCATGCGGCCAGCGGTCATCGGCACGTAGCGCAGTAAGACGCCAGCATGGATGGTGAA
>NZ_JANXSO010000151.1 GCF_025352645.1 Iodobacter sp.
GAACTCAGGCAAAGACAAGCCCTTTTGCATTTGGATGCCATTGACGGACATGATTCACCTCCGTAAAGCAGAACGTTCGTTCACTTTACGCCGCACGAATTGCTAAATCAAGGGTTCCGGAGCAAGAGACATAATCAGGAATCACTTTGTGCAGTTCAATCCATACAAAAGCAAAATTACAGCAAATAAGTGCAATTAATAGTTACCTGATTATGTCTCTTAGTCAAACGCCTCATCAATATCGTAGGGCGAGTGCAACCCGCGTTTTTTTCAGCACTACTCGCGGGTTGCACCCGCCCTACAAATAGCATATTGCTTAAGTTGATAGGATTGGGGTGCAACCTGCGTCTTTATTCAGTGTTGTTCGCCGGTTACACCCACCCTAGCAATCCAAAAACAGAGCGTGGTTCTAAAAAATAGGTTTACATCGGCGTTATTGAGCAGGAGACATAATCAGTTTAATTAATCTAAATCACCGCACCTAATCAGTAATCCAAGGCGATGCCCAACAGTGCGGCAATCGTGCCCAAGGCTTACAGCAGATACACAGGTATAATCGCGGCTACCTGATCAACACACTCCCGCCCCTATGCCACGTATCCAGCAATTACCCGACCATTTAATCAACCAAATCGCCGCGGGTGAGGTGGTAGAGCGCCCTGCTTCTGCGCTAAAAGAGCTGCTTGAAAACAGCCTAGATGCAGGCAGCCAAAGCCTAAATATCGAGCTATTGGCGGGTGGCACTAAGCTGATTAAGGTGATTGACGATGGCTGCGGCATTGCCAAAGACGAGCTGCCACTGGCGCTGCACCGCCACGCCACCAGTAAAATCCGTGATTTGGATGATTTGCAAAAAGTGGCCACACTGGGCTTTAGGGGTGAAGGGCTGGCGAGTATTGCCTCGGTTTCAAGGCTTACACTCAGCAGCCGTGAAGAAGGCTCTGATTACGCCTGGCGGGTAGATGCCGATAACGGCCATGTCAGCGAGCCCGAGCCAACATCGCTCAGCCAAGGTAGCGCGATTGAAATTCACGAGTTGTATTACCAAGTACCGGCTAGGCGTAAATTTTTAAAATCAGAATCCACCGAATTTGCGCATTGCAGCGATATGGTGCAGCGGCTAGCGCTAGCCAACCCTGGCGTACAATTTACGCTCACCCATAATGGCCGCGCCCAGCTGCGCCTTTTGGCGGGTGATTTAGCCAAACGCGCGGCGGCGATTTTAGGCGATGAGTTTGTAGCCTCAGGCGTGCAGGTAGATGAAGGATTTGGCGGCTTACGCCTGTGGGGGATTACTGGCTCGCCAACGCTGGGTAAATCCAGCCGCGATGCGCAGTATTTCTTTGTAAATGGCCGCTTTGTACGGGATAAAGTGGTGCAACACGCACTGCGTGAAGCTTACCGCGATGTGCTCCACCACGATAAACACGCCGCTTATTGCTTGTTTTTAGAGCTGGATCCTGAAGGGGTGGATGTCAACGTTCACCCAACCAAAATTGAAGTGCGCTTTCGTGAATCGCAAGCGATTTACCGTTTTATGCTCACCAGCCTAAAGAAAGCGCTCGCAGGCACCCGCGCGGGCACAACGCCTGCTGGCATCGATCCTGAAACCGGCGAAATTGCCGCACCAGACTCTAGTGCGATGGCCCCAACCCCAGCCTTAACACCTAAAAATTACGCAGAAATGGCTTATAAGCAGCAGGGGAATATTCCGCTGCAGCCGCGTGTGCAGGCTCCGATGGCGTTTTATGAAACGATGTTTGGTGATTTAAAGCGTGGCCAAAACAATGAATCTAACGCTGCCGGTGCAGAAAATCTGCTCGCCAGTTTAGATATGCCCGCCATGCCATCCACCCGTGCGCCCGCCATACCGATCAGCGCACTGGCTCAGCCCACCTACATTGCGCCAGCAATTCAAAATGCCAGCAGCTCTGATACCGTACCCCCGCTGGGCTTTGCACTCGGACAGCTGCACGGTGTTTATATTTTGGCACAAAACGCCGAAGGGCTGATCGTGGTGGATATGCACGCCGCGCATGAACGCGTGGTGTATGAGCAGCTTAAAAATGCCCTCGATCTGCAGCAAATGCCCACCCAGCCACTGCTCATCCCGCATGTTTTTCCTGCGGACAAACACGATGTGGCCACGGTAGAAGACAACGCGGCGACGCTGGAAGCGATTGGCTTTGAGATCTCGGTGCAATCCCCCACCCAGCTGGCTATCCGCGCCCTGCCCATGCTGCTGAAAGACGCCAATCCGATTGAGCTGGCGCAAGCCGTACTCAAAGATATTCGTACCGTAGGCGCGAGTGAAGTGTTGGCAGGCAGGCAAAATGAACTACTCGCCACTATGGCTTGCCACGGCTCGGTACGTGCCAACCGCAGCCTAACCATTACCGAAATGAATGCCCTACTGCGCCAAATGGAAAACACCGAACGCAGCGGTCAATGCAATCACGGCCGTCCCACTTGGTTCAGAATGACGCTGAACGAGCTGGATAAAATGTTTATGCGTGGCTCGTAACACGGAGGGGCATGCCCACCCGTACATTCACCAAGGGCACGGCACGCCCCTACAGCACATTGCCATGCAGATTTAATGCATGGGCATAAAAACATACCCACCCCACACTTTTTTCCAACGAGCGCTCATGCCAGCAAATGCCTTAATCGTTAAACTCTTTGCCGCCCCACTGCTGATTGCCGCGGCCAGTCTGGCTGGGCGGCGTTGGGGGCCCCAGATTGCTGGGCTGCTGGGCGGTCTACCGCTGGTTGCTATCCCAATTATCCTCACGCTGTGGCTAGAGCATGGCCCAGAATATGCAATCAAAGTGGCAGGGTCGGCATCGGCGGGGCTGTGGGCTAATGTGGTGTATATGCTGGTGCTGGCCCATGCCAGCCGCTATTTTGCTTGGCAGGGTACGATTATCGCCGGATGGGTGGCCTATTTAGCGGTGGCTTTTGCGCTGGCTGGCAGCGGGCTAGCGTCGTCCGGTTTTGTTAGCGTCAGCGTGCTGGCTGGGCTGTGGATTGCCATTTATTTTATCCCGCGCCCACAGGCGATCAATAGCTCGTCGCTGCCTAAAATTGAGCTTTACGCCCGTATGCTGGCGGCGCTATTGCTGGTGCTTGGCTTATCTAGCTTGTCTTTAATGCTGGGCAGCACCATGACGGGCGTACTGGCGGGGTTTCCGGTGGCAGCCACCGTTATTCCAGCATTTACCCTTGCCAACACAGGCCGCAACCCTTTGCTACTGCAGTTACGGGGATTTTTAATCGGCCTCACCGGCTTTAGCGTGTTCTTTTTAGTCTGGACACCGCTAGCCATCCAAATAGGCCTGCTCGCCTTTGCCCCCGCCTTAGCCGCAGCGCTATTAACAGGGTTCTTGGTGCGATATTTAAGCCATATATTTCATTGACATAATTTCTGCGGTAAAGGGATAAAGACCAAAGCAAGATCACCTGCCGATCTGAATTACATCAGGGCATACGCTCCCTGATAAGCAAGATAAAGCCCAACTAAGCAAATCAGCCCACCAGAAAAGTACGGCGCTTTGCGGGCAAACTCACCAAAACCATTCCAGCGGGTGGCCACGTGTTTAACGCTCAGCGCAGCCAGCATGCCAGAAGCCACCATCGTCAGAGCTAATCCAATACTAAAACACAGCACTAGCGTAGCGCCAAGGGCGATTTTCTTTAACTGTAAACACAGCAGCAGCACGGTAATAGAAGCAGGGCAAGGGATCAGCCCACCAGTAAGGCCAAACATAATAATTTGGCCAGTAGTGACTTGCCGATCGGCAAAACGGCGGCGAATATCATTGGCATGTGCACGCTCATGCGGGTCTTGATAGCCGGCAGCCGAAACATCCAGCCCCTGATCATCTGCATGGTGATGATCGTGCTCGGTAAACTCTACCTCATACTCATGGCTATGGTGTGCGTGGCCTAAGCGTAAACGGGCGATAAACTCATGAGGCTCAGGGATTTCTTGCTCAGATTCTACAAAGCCATCGCGCTGGATAAACGTGAAATGCTGGCGCTGACCATCACTTCTTTCTGTTTCAATATGCAGCTGATCTGCACTCCAAGCCGTGGCTTGCGCGCTTTCTTTAAGTACACGAAAACGGGGCGGTACACCGTCTTCAAATACCTCTAAGCGCAACAAGCCATGACCTGTATCGATTTGCTTGGTATCATGATGGTTATGATCGTGGGCAATAAACTGCTGCCGCCATGTTCGCCACATCATCCATATTGCAACCGCAATAATCAGCACGGCGGAAGCAAGCTGAAAATAAGGCTCAGTGGCCTCTGCATTCCAGCTTTGCCCAAAATACAAACCCGCCATAGCAATCGCCCAAACGACAGCCGTATGCGAAAGCGTAGCCGAAAGCCCAAGCAACACGGCCTGAGCAACCGTACCACGCACCGCAACAATAAAAGCAGCCATCATGGTTTTTGAATGCCCAGGCTCTAGCCCATGCAAGGCCCCCAGTAAGATGGCACTGGGGATAAACAGCCAGGCATTTCCCTGCTGCAAAAGAGTAGAAAAGTCAGTCATGGGGGGGTAGCATTCGTTTTGATCTTTGCATGATACTACCCCCCAGTATAAATATGCTAATCTGCACTCCGTTTTTGTATACAGAGATCAGCCCATATGACGCACACAAACCGAGATAAAGCCAAGCTACTTACGCGCGTTAGGCGCATACAGGGCCAAGCCACCGCGCTAGAAAAACAACTCAATGAAGTCCCAGATTGCATAGCCATTCTTCAGCAGATTGCCGCTATTCGTGGCGCTGTAAATGGATTAATGACTGCGGTGATTGAAGGCCATTTAACGGAGCATATTGTGCAAGAGCCAGACCTAGCCCTAAGGCAAAAAGATTCAGAAGTGCTACTGCAAATTATTAAATCCTATTTAAAGTAAGTACTGCGTCATAAGTTAATGGGCATTAAGAATAATCAGCATCTCCATTCCCGCGTTCAAACCTGCCCTTGGCAGCTTTAGAGAACCTCAAAAAAACCTATATTTCTAAATAATACAAGGCGCGGATGATGAGATCCGATCGTTTTTTCGAGCTTCACTTTAGTCTGGGGCAAAAATCCAGCTACACCACTTAGATCCCCGGCAAAACACTCGGTATGACGCTTTTTTAGCGCGCTTAAAACTTATGAAAACTTGTCATGCATTATTTAGCGATCAGGTATTAGGCACTTTAAAAAGTGAAAATCATGCGGGATATGACACTAAATTACAAAAACCCACAGCTAAGCTCGCATAAGGCAAGATCATCCTCCGCCTCATTTTTAAGCTCGCTTACAAGCATAAATTAGCCATAGCAGCCGATAAACCTGATCGATTGATTGATTACATCTTGGCTAATCTATAAAAGTAATCAATAACTGAGCAACTCAGTACATAAATAATCAGCCAACTTTTTGAAAAATCAGCGATATCGCTGCGATATGCAACAGCAAAGCCAATGATTACTTTAGGGTTACTAGATGAGTATCTATACAGCGATGAGGTGATGCTGCTGCTTTATTTTATTGCCTAAAGCAGTGCAAACCTTTGATTTTATTGGTGCGCCCAGTAGGAATCGAACCTACGACCTTCAGCTTCGGAAACTGACACTCTATCCAACTGAGCTATGAGCGCACTTGAGGAAGGAGCGAATAATAACGTGTTTATGCGCATCAGTCTACGTGTAGGCTTTGTTGCTTGCTACAAAATGTCGGTATAATCCCCGTCAATAATATATGGTTTTATTTCCAACTCATGAACTTACATAAAAAGGGATGACAATGAGCGGTAGCAACGTGAAAGCGTCAAAGGGCATTGCTGGCATGATTCTGGCGGCAGTGATTGGGGTGCCGCTATTTGTTTATCTGCTTATCAAGCTATTTACGTCAGGCAGTGGCATTGATGTCACACGCTCGACAATGACCACAGAAGCAGTGTCAGCGCGCTTACAGCCCGTAGGTAGTATCAAGATTGTAGATGGTGGCCCTCCTGGCTCCAAAAGCGGTAAAGCAGTTTACGAAGCCGTCTGTATTTCCTGTCATGGCACGGGCTTAGCAGGCGCTCCTAAGTTTGCTGATGCTGCGGCTTGGGGTGCGCGTATTTCTAAAGGCTTTGAAACCCTTTGGACTCACGCCATTAAAGGTTTTAATGCAATGCCAGCTAAAGGTGGCGCGGCTGATCTGACGGATGATGAAGTCAAACGTGCAGTTGCCTTTATGGGTAATTCAGCGGGTGCTAAATTTGAAGAGCCTAAAGTAGAAGGTGCTGCGGCAGGTGGTGCAGTAGACCCAGCTACTAAGGGTAAAGAAATTTATGATTCAGTGTGTATGGCTTGCCACGCTGCTGGCCTAGCGGGTGCACCTAAATTTGGCGATAAGGCAGCTTGGGCTCCTCGCTTAAAAGATGGCGTAGATAACGCCATTGCCATTGCCACTAAAGGCTTAAATGCAATGCCACCTAAAGGCGGTTATAGCGGCTCAGATGCAGAGTTTGCTGCAGCGGCCCACTATATAATTAATGCCAGCAAGTAATTTAGCGGTGTTATCAATAAAAAGCGGGCAGCCTTGCCCGCTTTTTTACGTTTATCAAGCCACTATTTCCCTTGCTGCAAGCGAGTGATTCGCAGAAAATGCCCTCCCTTAGCTGATGCTATTGGCTTAAATCAGCAACTGATTTAAGTAACAATGGCCTACTCTGTATTTCTTCCGGGTTTCCGATATAGAGTGTGTTTATTAGCCCGTGGTGTGCAAGGCACTTATTATGTTGAGCTATTGGTTGGTATTAGGCGTTGCCGTTTTTACTGAGATTATCTGGGCTTTATCCCTAAAATATATTCAATTACACCCTAATCCTTGGGCTGTAGCAGGATCAATTGTTTTATCTTTTTTGAATATGGCATTGTTGTCTTATGCGATGAAAGGCATTCCGGCAGGTACAGCCTATGCAATTTGGACGGGGCTTGGTGCAGTAGGGGTGACAATTGGCGGCATTATGCTATTTGGCGATCCTCTAGGATCAACTCGAATTTTCTTTTTATGCTTAATTGTTAGCGGCGTAGTCGGGCTAAAATTGGCATCTTAATTAAAAAAAAGGCCTGCTCTTATTGAAAAGAGCAGGCCTTTTTTGTATCCAGCGCTTATGCCTTAGGCACGGCGGCTAAGGCATCAACTAGCAGCTCCCAAAACGACGCTACCGAGGCAATTTCTACCCGCTCATCAGGAGAATGCGCGCCACGGATAGTAGGGCCAAAAGACACCATATCCATATTTGGATAGGCAGCCCCCAATAAGCCACACTCAAGGCCTGCATGAATCACTTGCACGGCTGGCTGCTTGCCATAGCGCTGCTGATAGGTGTTTTGTAACAGCGCTAAAGCGGTTGAGTTTAGATCGGGCGTCCAACCTGGATATTCGCCCTCTTCTTCTACTACACAACCCGCTAAGCGGCCTGTTGCCGTAATTGCATCGGCGAGCTCGCGCATGCGGATATTTTTGAGTGATCTCACCATCAAGACCGCTTCAAAACGCCCATTATCTACGCTCACTACACCTAGATTATTGGAGGTTTCTACCACGCCAGGCAGAGATTTGCTCCAGCGGCGCACGCCATGTGGCAAGGCCAACAGTAAATCCAGCGCTAAGCGCGCATGAGCCGCAATAGGCACGATATCGGTAGTCGATGGCTTTAGGCTAAGCGTCAGATTTGGGTCCGTGTCGGCTAATTCATCACGAAATAGCGCTTGATAGCTATCCACAATTTCGGCCAAACGCGGCACATCACACGCTGCTACAGATATTTTAGCGAAAGCTTCACGTGCTAACGCATTACGCAAAGTGCCACCATGAAAAGAAACCAACTTGGCTTCAATCTCGCGGCTGGCGGCGTTCATCACCCGCGCCAATAAGCGAATCGCATTACCGCGCTCTAAATGAATATCCACGCCTGAATGGCCACCAACTAAGCCAGTCAAGCCGATTTCAAACACATCAAAGCCCGCCGCAAGAGGCTCTGTGCTTAATTTACGTCCTAAGCTAACATCCACCCCGCCTGCACAACCAACGTAAACCTCGCCCCACTCTTCAGTATCTAAATTCAAAAGTAACTTACCTTGCAATAAGCCCGCTTCCAATGATCGAGCGCCAGTCATGCCGCTTTCTTCATCGATAGTCAGCAATACTTCAAGCGGGCCATGCGGCAAATTGCTCTCAAGCATGGCTAAGGCCGCCGCCACCCCAATCCCATTATCTGCACCTAAAGTTGTGCCCTCAGCATGCACCCAGCCATTTTCGATGCGGGTGCGAATAGGATCGGTCATAAAATCATGTGTGTGCCCAGCGTTTTTTTGCGCCACCATATCAAGGTGGCCTTGCAAAACCACACCTTGCCGATCTTCCATCCCTGGAGACGCGGGCTTGCGAATAATTAAATTTCCACCACTATCCAACTGCGCCGCCAACCCACGGCCTAATGCCCACGACAAGATATGCTCACGCAAAGCAGATTCATGCCGAGAAGGGCGAGGGAAGCGACAAATTGTGTCGAAATGACGCCATAAAGGCAGTGGAGCAAGATCTGTGATTACCATGGCTTAATTCTCAGTCAATGACAAGATATAGCGATTTACCATCTTAACGGGCAAAAGAAAAAAATGAGCTGTAAATAAAACCCAGCAGATTAATTAGACAAATAAAAAATTCATACAACGACAAAACACTCAAACTCATATAAATTATGAAATAAAGTCCAAGCAAAAATGTATTACAAATAACAAAAACAAGCGGAGTGGCATACGTATTTTATGTAGTAGGCGCTCACCCCTACCCTAAAAAGGCTGGCCTTTCCAACAAGTAGCATGCAAAAAAATAAGACCTTACCATCCTGCATAAACAATAAAGATGTAGATCACACAATATTTGTGCCACTAAAATGGTGCTTTTATTACAGCATTAGGATATAAAGTGAATCCCCTAAGCATTAAAGATCATGCTTTTTTAAATTCAACTACTTAAATTAACTTTATGTCTATTTTGTTTATTTTACTAGCTAGAAAAAATTAAATAATAAGCCAATCAATAAATCATCATTAACAAAACGAGCTTGCTAATATAATTATATTAAGCATTACGAACACGCTTTCAAGTCATCATTTATTGCTTAAGTCGCAAAAAAACAGCAAATTATACTAAACAACCGCTGCAGTTTAGCATTTTTCAATGCTGTTCTTTAAGTCGGCGCGCATTATATATTGATGACTATTCTTATTAATAGAAGGGATAACCGTGACAGCGGTTCTTACACGACAAGTGGTATTATCCCGCACCAACGCAAATAAAAAACATTTATGTTATCCGGTCAAGGTTTACTACTCTCGCTGATTGCCTCACTGGTTTTTTCAGTTTTAGGCTGGTTTAGCACCCAACTTACTCCTTTGCACGGCTTAGATATCTTTGCTTGGCGTGTAATCTGGACCGTACCCGCCATGCTGCTGCTTTTAGCACTGCTAAAGCATGGCCCAAAGATGCGCAGCACCTTAGCACGCTTTAAGCACGAGCCTATCCTATGGCTGGCCCTACCTGTTAATGCATTGCTGTTGGCGATTCAGCAGCTAATGTTTATGTGGGCTCCGCTAGAAGGCCGCTTACAAGAAGTCTCGCTCGGCTACTTTTTATTGCCCTTAGTGATGGTGCTGGTCGGCTTTTTTGTTTACAAAGAACGCCCTAGTCGCTTGCAATGGATTGCGGTTTTTCTGGCATTACTTGGCGTTATGCACGAGCTTTGGCTAACCCGTGCATTTTCTTGGGTCACACTTGTCACCGCTTTAGGCTACCCACCGTATTTAATGATACGCAGGGCTTTGCATCTTGATCCCTTTAGCGGCTTTCTGCTAGAAACGCTGTTTATCTTACCCGCAGCCATTGCCTTAGTTTATCTACATCCAGCTGCCTCAGCAGCCTTGCAAAGCACGCCTATACTCTGGGTGTTACTTCCCTGCCTTGGCATCATGACGGCAACGGCCTTTGTTTGTTATTTAATGGCCAGCAAATTGCTCACCATAGGCTTACTCGGTATTTTGGGTTATGTAGAGCCTGTGATGCTATTTATGATTTCGCTGTTTATCCTTGGCGAGCCATTTAGCACCGCTGGCCTAGGCACTTATATCCCTATTTGGCTTGCCATTATGCTGACCTGCTGGCATAGCGCACAGACCTTACATCGCCAGCGAAAAAAATAAACACCAGTAGACCCAGCCCTACTGGCCCCTTCTTGGCTCAACGTGTTTTTTCCCCTTGGGTACTTTGGCGCACGCCGTGCTAGCTAGATTCTTTTAAGATCAGCTCAGCCTATCTGCCAAGCGAAACCCCAATGAAAACATATCTACTATCCGCCATCCTTTTATTTAATCTTAGCGCCCCAAGTTATGCCGCAGGATGGAAAGAGCTAGGCCATACCAGCAGTGGTAACACCATTTCGGTGATGGAGACCCAGTTTCGTAAAGGTGCAATTATTACAACGCGCATCCGTAATGATTTGCACGAGCCTAAACCAACAGAAAACGGCAGCATCACCCGTATCGAATCCGATCTACAAATCAATTGCAGCAAAAAAACTGTTTCCCCTATCCGCACCTTCTTATTTGATGAGCAAGGCCAGCCCGAGTTGTCCGTCAATTTACGTGGGGGTAAAGAGTTTTTAAAGAAAGATGCCGATAGCGCTATGGGCTTAGCCATTGAGCAACTCTGCTAGCCGCCAGTCAAAATTAGATAATTGAAAGACACTGCACACCAAGTAGAAAGTAAATGTTAGAGTCATAAAAGCAATTAGCAGCTATCTATATGCCAAAACAATCATTTTTAAAGCGCGGATAGCACGGTATTATCTAAAAATAACCCATCGAGAATCTGCCATGCGCCTGATTTCATCGCTCCCCATATTTGCTTTACTCTGGGCTGTTACCGTAGAAGCCAAGCCGCTCACGGTGTGCACTGAAGCCAGCCCAGATGGCTTTGATGTTGTTCAATACAACTCACTGACTACCACTAATGCTTCTGCTGACGTTATATTTAATCGACTAATTGACTACGATGCAGCCTCAGGCAAGCTGGTACCAAGCCTTGCCGAAAAATGGGAAATCAGCCCAGATGGGCTGAGCTATACCTTTACCCTAAGAAAGAATGTCGCTTTTCATAGCACCGATTACTTTAAACCCACACGGGCATTGAATGCCGACGATGTGGTATTTACCTTTAACCGCATGCTAGACAGCAATCACCCTTGGCATAAGAGTGCCGCCAATGGCTATCCACACGCGCAGACCTTTCAATTACCCAAGCATGTCAAAGCCGTTAAAAAAATAGATGCGCAAACGGTGCGCTTTGATTTAAATGCACCTGAAGCCACTTTCTCTGCCTTACTCACCATGGGCTTTGCTTCTATTTATTCGGCAGAATATGCCGATCAATTATTGGCCGCAGGTAAAACCTCCGACTTAAATAGCAAGCCCATCGGCACTGGCCCATTTATATTAAAGAGTTATCAAAAGGACAGTAATATTCGCTTTGATGTAGCACCAAATTATTTTGGCAATAAGCCTAAAATTGATAAGTTGATTTATGCCATTACCCCAGAAGCCGCCATTCGAGTACAAAAACTAAAAATGGGGGAGTGCCAAATTGCACTCTCACCTAAGCCGCAGGATGTATTAGCGGCAAGGGCAGATAAAAGCCTAAAAGTGATTGATACACCGGCGTTTTCTACCGCATTTATTGCCTTTAATAGCCAGCACAAGCCATTTGACAATGTAAAAGTGCGCCAAGCACTGAATTACGCTTTTGATAAAAAAGCCTATTTAAAGCAAGTTTTTGACGGTACGGCCACCGCAGCCGATGGCCCTTATCCGCCTAATACTTGGAGCTATATCAACTTAGAAGATTACAAATATGACCCAACTAAGGCCAAGCAATTGCTGGCTGAAGCAGGCTTTCCGAATGGATTTAGCACCACAATATGGATACGCCCTGCGGGCAGCACACTCAACCCTAATCCACGCGCAGGCGGCGAAATGCTGCAAGCCGATTTAGCCAAAATTGGCGTAAAAGCCGAGCTAAAAGTGATTGAATGGGGCGAGCTCATCAAACGTGCTAAATCGGGCGAGCACGATCTCTTATTTATGGGCTGGAGTGGCGACAATGGCGACCCAGATAACTTTTTAACGCCACAATTTGCCTGCTCATCCGTAGAATCAGGGCTGAACTTTGCCCGCTATTGCGATCCGCAGCTGGATAAACTGATTAGCAATGGTAAAAAAATAAGCGATCAAGCGGCAAGAACCAAGCTTTATGAAGCCGCGCAAAAAATCATTCATGACCAAGCATTATGGATTCCATTAGCCCATCCTATTGCTGCGGTACTGACTAAACCCAATGTAAGCAGCTATAAAATCAGCCCATTTAGCCGTCAGGACTTTAGCAATGTGATTGTAAAATAAATCACTCAGATTAGCAGCCATCAATAAAGGCGATTAAAACTCGGCATAGTCGGGTTTTAATCGCCTTTTTATTGAGTGCGTCAGAATAGGCACTTAGTCTATAAAGAGATGAGCATTTCAATCTGGAGGCTAGCCTCATGGCATTACTATTATTTGGCAGTTTGCTGATTGTATTTGGCCTATTGGCAGGTAGCCTCTTACTGATCGCGCCCCTAGGCATTGTTGAAATCACTCCAAGTATCGGGCTTTGGATATTGTTTCCTGTCTTTAGTATTGGTGGCTATGTTCTGCTGACGCTAGCCCCCAACTTTGCCAAATTACGCTTACTGACTTGGTTTTTATCCAGTTTATTACTCTTACTGGCGGCTGCCGCCGCTGCCGAATTAATGCTCTATGCCAGCACTATTATGCAGCCCACAGGCAGCACTATCATCCTGTGGTATATCTTGCTTATTGCTGGTGGGCTGGGTGTGGTGGCGACCGGCGCCTTTGATCTTAAAAAGTTAATCCCCAAGCGTAACAAGCCTAAGCCTGCAGCAGCCCCCGCTCCGGTGAACCCAAAGGCAAAACATTAATCCGGCAACTGTAATGCCGCCAGCTCAGCCTCGCTGAACCCCGCAGCCCTGCGCGCCTCCAAATTAAACGGCCCACGCTGTTTTGCGGCTTGATATTGCAAAGCCAATTGCGTGTAGGTGGCGATCGTCTCCAGCCCTCTCTCATCACACAGCGCCTTATACCAACGATTACCAATCGCCACATGACCCACTTCATCTCTCAAGATAATATCCAAAATTGCGGCTCCTGCTCCATCACCGCGATGCTTGAGCCGGTCGCGAATTTGCGGGGTAACATCTAAGCCTCGTGCTTCCAAAGTACGCGGCACCAACGCCAACCTAGCTAGCAAATCGCCCTTGGTTCTTTCTGCCATATCCCATAAGCCGTTATGCGCCGTAAAATCGCCATAAGCGTAGCCCAGCGTAATTAAATGCGCTTGCAACAAAGAAAAATGATAAGCCTCTTCCCGCGCCACTTTAAGCCAATCGCGATAAAAATCTTCAGGCTGGCCTGCAAAGCGCCAAAGAATATCCAACGCCAAATTAATCGCATTAAACTCGATATGTGCCAAGGCATGCACCAGAGCGGCGTGCCCTTCTGGCGTACTGATTTTGCGCCGAGGCACATCCATTGGTGGCACCAAGGGCGGCTTATCGCAAAGGCCTGGCGTTTGGCCGATGGCGATAATGTCCTCATCAGACTGCAGTGGATGTACATCTTCAATAGCATGGACCAGCGCAACTTTATCGCTAGGGTGGCCCGCTTGTAGTGCGCGCAGGGCTTGATGGCGAATGGAATTCATAGCGGGCTAAGACGGGGGAGTGGATTTAAGAAGGCACATTCTGGCCGCCCATGCCGCAGTTGGCAAGGCAAAGCCTTTACAACATAAATAGTGACTGTTTCTACTAAAAAACGTAAATGTAGGGTGGCTACGTTTGGAGTGCCCGCTCAGCAGTAAATCGCATTAGCACGCGTGGGCAGATAAACCCTGCCCACCCTACAACACCTCATATTTTAAGATTATGTGTTCACAAAATAAACTCTGGCTTGCTGCTTTACTCAGTACCAATAATGACAAAAAGCGCGTCATCCCCGAATGTTTTTAGCAAGAATCCAGAGGTTTGGAGTACCCCACAACTGGATCCCGCCACACGGAAATGACGCTAGAAATGACTGAGTAAAGCGGCTAATCAAGAAAATAAACACATCAATGCAATTTAATCCTTGGTTTACTTACCCTATCAATACATTCGGCCCAAGTTGATAGCCAGGTTTTAAACCAGCCATTCACAGCCACTTGATGCTTTTTATAGAGCGACCAATACATCATTTTGGCAAACTGGCCTTCCACAAATAGGCTGCCACGGGCGATTCCACCCATCAAGCTCCCCACCGTACTGTATTCACCAAGCGACACTAAAGAGCCGTAATCCTGATATTTAAATTCTGGTAAAGGCTTGCCAGCCAGATACAGCGGCAAGCTTTTTGCCAGCAGCATGGCCTGCTGATGCGCCGATTGGGCGCGGGGCGGAACCATGCCGCCTTGATCATCCAGTGGGCATGCAGCACAGTCACCCAGCGCAAAGATGGCGGGGTCGCGCGAGGTTTGCAATGTTTTACTGACGACCAGCTGGTTCAGTCGATTGCTTTCTAAACCAGCGATATCTTTTAAGAAATCAGCCGCCTTAATCCCCGCTGCCCATACCACCAAATCGCTAGGGATAAACTTGCCTGATGCCATTTTTACGCCAGATGCCGACACATCCACCACGCGCTCATTGGCGTGAATCTCCACCGCCATTTTGCGCAGCTCCAGCGCCACGGCATTAGATAATCGCTCTGGCAGCACGGATAGCAAACGGGGCGCTGCATCAACAATTACAATTTTTAAATCGCGCTCGGGGTGGATGTTGGCAAAGCCAAAGCTGCTCATAATCCTTGTGGCCATATGCAGCTCAGCCGATAGCTCCACCCCCGTTGCACCGCCACCAATAATGGTCACGGTAAAGCGCCCTTCTCCTGCCTGCTTGCGCCTTGCCTGCGCACGCAAACAACTATTAATAAAGCGCTTATTAAAACGCTCTGCCGCCACTGGGGTATCGAGCATAATGGCGTGCTCACTCACGCCTGGCGTGCCAAAATCATTGGTCTGGCTACCCAGTGCCATGACCAGTGCATCGTAAGGAATCGTTTGCTCTGGCACCAGCTCGCTGCCGTCTTCCTCATCGAGGGTTGCAGCCAGCACCACTTCTTTACTATCCCGATTTAAGCCCGTCATGCGGCCTAGCCGATAATCAAAATGATGCCAGCGGGCCAGCGCAAGATATTCCAGCTCGTCTGAATGGCTATCTAAAGTGCCAGCGGCCACCTGATGCAAAAGGGGCTTCCAGATATGGGTGCGGGCAGCATCAATCAAGGTGATATGCGCCTTGCCCTTGCGGCCCAGCTTTTCACCCAGTTTCACTGCCAGCTCCAAACCGCCAGCTCCTCCCCCTACAATTACGATGCGCTTTAAGGCCGTCATTGCCATCCTCCCGCTGATTGATTACCCCAATTATGCAGCAAGCTGTAATGAAAAGGGCATGTAAAACAACCATTTAAACGGGCTTAATTACAGCGGGCTAATCAGCTACTTACAATAAATAGTATCTAGCAGCAAAGCAAACGCATTACGCTACCCTCACCTGCGCATCCCCATCCACCAACTGCCCAATCACCGCCGCCTGTGCAAAGCCTTGCTGGTGGAACATCGCTAAGACTTCAGCGGCGTTTTCTGCTGCGCAGGCAACCAATAAACCGCCAGAGGTTTGTGCGTCGGCCATGATGCGTTGCTGCCACTCTGGCACGGATGTCGCAAAATCGACGTCTCTAGCAAAGCTGGCAAGATTGCGCTCGATGGCACCTGGGCCGATGCCTTGCTTGGCAAAGCCGATAGCGGCGGATAGCAGTGGTAAGTCTTTTGCCAGCACTTGAGCAGTCAGCTTTGCGCCTCGGCATACTTCTAATAAATGGCCGAGTAAGCCAAAGCCAGTAACATCGGTCAGTGCATGCACACCAGCTAGCTTGGCTAAATCTGCGCCCACTTTATTCAGCTGGGTCGTGGTATCAATCAGCTGCTTATAGCCGGCGTCATCTAACAGGCCTTTTTTCATGGCCGTGCCTAAGATGCCAATGCCCAGCGGCTTGCCTAAAATCAGCACATCGCCCGCTTTAGCGTCACTATTTTTTTTGAGCTGCTTGGGGTGAACCAAGCCTAGAGCCACCAAGCCATAGATAGGCTCAGGTGCATCGATCGAATGCCCGCCCGCAATCGGAATCCCTGCTGTTGCACAAACGGCAGCGCCACCGGCTAAAATTTGCTGGATATCTTCGATCGGCAGCAAATTGACGGGCATGCCCACAATCGCCAAAGCCATAATCGGCGTGCCACCCATGGCGTAAATATCAGAGATCGCATTGGTGGCAGCGATGCGGCCAAAATCAAACGCATCGTCCACAATCGGCATAAAGAAATCGGTGGTGGCCACCAGTGCCTGCTCGTCGTTTAACCAATAAACGGCGGCATCATCTGAGGTTTCTGTGCCCACCAAAAGCTTGGGAAATAATGCCGCCGTTGGCAATTTAGAAAGCATTTCAGATAAAACCGCTGGGGCAATTTTGCAGCCGCAGCCGCCGCCGTGCGATAGCTGAGTAAGCTTGGTACTCATGGCAAGACTCCTAATATTGCAAGGGATAGCCTCAATATATAAAAAGCCAAACCCTTGCCGAGGTGATTTTTTCAGCGATAAGCATAGCGCCGTGGGACAATTGGCCAACCCCTGTGCTTATAGTGAAATAATTGTGAAAAATTTGTTGGCGACCTTAGCAGACCTCCACAGCTTTGACGAGGTGATTGATGTACGCACCCCGCTTGAATTTGCCGAAGATCATATCCCCGGAGCCATTAATGCGCCGGTGCTGAGTAATGAAGAGCGGGTGATTGTGGGCACGCTGTATAAGCAAGACCCTTTTGCCGCCACCAAATTAGGCGCGGGCCTAGTGGCAAAAAATCTAGGCATCCACCTTGCTACCACCTTTAAAGACAAGCCTAAAAACTGGCGTCCGCTGATTTACTGCTGGCGTGGCGGCAAGCGCTCTGGCTCGATGACCACGTGGTTTAACTTAATTGGCTGGAAAGCACGGCAATTACAAGGTGGCTATAAGGCTTATCGCGGCGATGTATTAGTGCAATTAGCGCAACGCCCTACCACAGCCCGCTTTATTGTTTTAGCGGGCCACACTGGCTGCGGTAAAACACGTCTTTTACACGCGCTAGAACAAGCAGGCGCGCAAACGCTGGATTTAGAAGGCATAGCCCAACATCGCGGCTCGGTGCTAGGGGCCAGCCCAGAAGGCGCGCAACCTTCACAAAAAAGCTTTGATAGTCAGCTTATAGCTAAGCTAGCAATGTTTGACCCCAGCCAACCGGTGTTTGTGGAAGCAGAAAGCAAGCGCATTGGCCTAATCCATCTACCCGCCAGCCTAATGCTGGCCATCCGCGCCGCCGATTGCGTGCTCATTGAGGCCAGCTTTGCAGACCGCATCCGCTTTTTATGCCAAGACTATGCCCATCTATTTGAAGCGCCTGATCACTTAAAAAACAAGCTCGCCAGACTGGTCGAAATGCACGGCAAAGTGGTGTTGGCGCATTGGCATGAGTTAATCGATCAAGGCCAAAAAGCCGAGCTATTTGGCGAGCTCATCAGCAAACACTACGACCCCGCCTATAAACGCAGCAGCCAAGGTAATTACCTAAGGCTAAATGAAGCCAAAAAACTAGAAATTGATCCTTCGGGTAATTTAAATGCCTATGCTAGGCAGTTGCTAGATTTGATCTAGCCACTTAGGTCATATTGTAAAATAGGCACGGTGCCCACGCGGCATGCTCATAGGCCGCCGTGGGCAAGATCAAGCCTTGCCCACCTTTAGGGGAGTGATGTGTTGCAAACGCCCTAAGCGCTTAGTCCCATATTTACAGCTTAAACCGCTGCACAGATTGCAATAAGCGAGCAGATAGGTTTTGTAAATCATGGGCAGATGCTGCGCTTTGCTGAATTTCCTGCGCTTCTAGCTCTGCCCTTTGGGCTATCTGCTCTACCGCCTTGGCAATTTCGGTTGTCGCCATGCTTTGCTCCCGAATCGCGCTGCCAATGCTATCCACCACGCTGCGCACCTGCTCCGCACCACTCCGAATATCTTCGATCGCCGTACCGGCCTCGTTCGCTAAAGCCACGCTGGCATTGGCCTGCTCTACACCGCTTTCCATTTGCACAATGGCTTCTCGCGTGCCGGTTTGAATCTGCCCCACCATCACGGCAATTTCCTGCGTAGATTTACTGGTGCGCTCGGCAAGCTTACGCACTTCATCGGCTACCACCGCAAAGCCTCGGCCCTGCTCGCCCGCTCTGGCCGCTTCAATCGCGGCATTCAGCGCCAGCAGATTGGTCTGGTCGGCGATATCTTTAATGGTGCTGACGATCGAGGTGATTTTATCTGACTGACGGCCCAACTCCTCAATCCTCACCGCCGAGCCTTTCACCAGCTCGGCAATCTTATGCACCTCGGCGGTAGCGCGATGAATCACCACCGCACCACGGCCCGACATTTCTCTGGCGGATTCTGCCAGCCCGCGTGCATCGCTGGTGTTAGCAGTGACATGATCGATCGAAACCGACATTTCCTCCACCGCCGCCGCCATAGACGATGCCGATTCGCTCTGCTCGCTGGCACGCAACGCCACTTCGGCCGAGCTAGCACTCAGGCTGCTAGCGGCTGTGCTCATTTGCCCTGCTCCGCCAATCACCTCACCAATCATATTGCGTAAGGTCTGCTGCATATCGCGCATGCTAGCCATCAAGCTATCCTGATCGCCCGCTTTACAGCTCACCATCTGATCTAAACGGCCACTGGCTACGCTTTTTGCCAAAGCCACTGCCTCCTGCGGCTCCCCGCCCAGTAGCTGAAACAAATAGCGCCCAAGCATGAGTAATGCACCTGCCACCAGTGCCATCATCAGTAGGCCCAGTGGCAGCAAAACATACAACGCACTGCGAAACTTAACGTCCACATCGTCAATATAAGCGCCCGTACCAATCACCCAGCCCCAAGGTGCAAAACCTTGGACATAAGAAATTTTATCCACAGGCTCGGTGCTGCCAGGCTTACTCCATTGATATTCCACAAAACCAGCGCCCTCGCTTCTAACCACCTTCACCATTTCCAAAAACAAAGCCTTGCCATTTGGATCTTTTAAGGCAGATAGATCCTTGCCTACCAGCTCTGGCTTAGTGGCATGCATCAGCATTTTTGGGCTTTCATCATTCACCCAAAAATACTCTTTTTTATCGTAACGAATCGCCTTTAAAGCTTGTAGGGCCGAGGCCTGCGCCGTAGCCTGATCCATTTTTCCATCACGGCTTTGCTGTTCAAAATGCGCCACCACCGTTTGCGCAGCTTCAGCTAGATTACGTACTTTATCTTTACGCCCACTTAACATTTCATCTTTAAAATGAAACAACATCAGCGTGCCCATAGTCAGAAAAGCCAGCAGAGTAATCCCGGCCACCAAAATAAGTCTGCTGCGTAAAGTCATTTGCTCCTTCATTGCATTCTCCAAAGTTTATTATTAATTACTTATCCACTGGATTATGCATGTGTAAGGATTATACGCGACAGCCTTTCTATAATTTGTTGCAAATCCACGACTACGAGAAAGCACGTATGGCAACAGCCACGATGGCTTCGATTCCCCGTATCAAAACTCAAGCATGCAAGCCGCCATCCACCACCAAGCTATGCCCCACCACATACGACGATGCGGCGGAACTTAGCCAAAGGATGGCATTGGCAATTTCGTTCGCTTGGGCAAGCCTGCCGATGGGGATGGCTTTTGCTAGCTGCGCTTGATGCTCAAGCAAGTGATCTTCAGAGAGATGTGCCGTGCGGCGGGTGCGGCGTGGTGTTTCGGTAGCGCCTGGGCAAACCGCGTTAATCCTAACGCCACGCCCGATATACTCTTTTGCCGTAGAGCGGGTTAGCCCAATCACCGCGTGCTTGGCCGCGCTATACATGGCTGCAGTTGGTGCACCAGACAAACCATTTACCGATGACACATTCACAATCGTGCCACCACCAAAGCGCAGCATCGCCTGAATCTGCTGCTGCATACAATTAAAAACACCTAAAACATCGGTGGATATCGTGTTACTCGCCATTTCAAAGCTCATTTCATGCGTAGCTGCAGGTGTAAAATCACAAGCGGCGCTGTTCACTGCTGCATTCAACTGACCAAAATGCTCAACAGTAAAACGAAGCAAAGCAGCAACAGACAAAGGATTACTCACATCGCAGCCATAAAAAACCGCATCACCTAGCTTAGAAAGCTGCAACTGGGCCTCGGCCCCTTGTTCAACATTACGTGCAGCCACAACAACCTTGGCGCCATTCGCCACAAAAGCCATTGCAGCAGCCAAGCCAATACCTGTTGTTCCACCCGTAATTAACACTACTTTGCCGTGAATGCTTTGCATAAAATTACCTAATGACGTTGGGATGAGCTGATTATATAAGCTAGAGCCAAGTTACAAATGTTACAAAATAGTATATTTACCAAATAGCACAGCCTTTATTACTATATGTTGCTCATTTAACGGTGCAGAAAAAATCTGACTTATATATCGCCATCCACACCTAAATATGCAATATTCATTACTTAAAAAGGTACTTATTCATGCGTAAAAAAATAATATATTTAATAAAAACAATAACGCTACTAGGATGCATTAGCCCATTAAGCTATGCGGCAGAAAATATAGATCAAGATAAAATAAAAGAAATAGTAAATATAGCAATAACTCCTATCCAAAAAGAATTCAACATCCCTGGTATGGCTATTGCGATCAGCATTGATGGCAAGGAGTATTTTTATAATTATGGCCTAGCATCAAAAGAGAGCAAACAAGCCGTTAGCCAAAATACGCTATTTGAAATTGGCTCGATTAGCAAAACCATGACCGCCACGCTGGCTTCTTATGCCCAAATCAATGGCCAGCTTTCATTTACAGATAGTGTGAGCCAGCATTTGCCTTATTTACGTGGCAGTGCCTTTGATAAAGTCAGCCTGCTTAATCTGGCCACGCACACCGCCGGCGGCTTGCCACTGCAAGTGCCTGAAGAAATTAAGAATAATGATCAATTAATGGCTTATTTTAAAAAATGGCAACCTAGCTATGCAGCGGGCTCACATCGCGTTTATTCCAACCCAAGCATTGGCTTGCTTGGCATGATTAGCGCAAACAGCATGAATACTTCTTTTGAAGAAGCGATTGAAAATAAATTATTCCCAGCGCTAGGAATGAAAGATAGCTACATAAATGTACCTGCAGCCCAAATGAAAAATTACGCTCAGGGCTACACTACAAAAGATGTGCCCGTCAGAGTCAACCCAGGTGTTTTAGCGGCAGAAGCTTATGGCGTAAAATCCAGCTCCGCAGATATACTGAAATTTATAAAGGCTAATATGCAGATTGGCAAAATAGATAGCAAATGGCAACAAGCACTAATCAATACCCATGCTGCCTACTATAAAGCAGGCGAAATAACCCAAGACTTAATTTGGGAACAATATGTCTATCCGGTGAAATTAAATACTTTACTGGCCGGCAATAGCAATACAATGGCTCTTCAAGCAATAGCCACCAATCAAATCACCCCACCTTTAGCGCCACAAACCAATGCATGGATAAATAAAACCGGCTCCACCAATGGCTTTGCGGCCTATGCGGCATTTATTCCTGCCAAAAAAATAGGTATTGTGATATTGGCTAATAAAAACTATCCAATTTCACCACGGGTGACGGCGGCTTATCAAATACTAAGCCAATTAGACCAGTAGACAACGCATAAAAACTAAGCACATATCAAGCCTTGAATACCAGAGGGAGCCAAGCGGCTCCCTTTTTTTAAGCCAACCACGCCTTTGCAATCGCAAAGCTATCTTCAAACATTTCATAGCTTTGAATTTGGCCATCCAGCACCACAAAGCGCATGATAAATGTGCCCTGATAGGCATGGCCATTCTTGTATTGCCAGGCAAAATGCCCGCGAGCGAGGGCTTCATTTTCGCCGTCGTACCAACGATCAAGCACAAATTGCGTGGCATGCCCAGCGGCAGCAATCTGTTTCAGGCATTGCTCAACCTCTGCGCGGCCCTGCCACAGCCCTGCCCAAGGCACGATATGGCGATCACCCGGAATATGCCAAGTGATGGCTTCGCTTAAATAATCTAAAGGCGGCTGGCCTGCCATAAGGCCAGCGATAAAGGCTTTGGCAACGGCCAAAGGGGCCAGTGGCCGTGATGGTGGATGATATTGGGCAAAGACTTCTTTTGCCGCAAACACCGCATTCAGCGCAGCAGGAAAACCCGCGTAAACCGCCGTTTGGATCAGCACTTCGATGATTTCTTCGCGGCTTAGCCCCACATTTAAGGCGGCTTCTAAATGCACTTTTAATTGCGGTGCAGCATTGCCCATTGCAGACAACATGGCGACGGTAGCCAACTCTCTTTGTGCTAAAGAAAGCCCTGGACGGGAATAGATTTCGCCAAAGGCAAATTCGATAATATAGCGCCCCAGATCAGGCGCAATATCCGCAAGGCTGGCCATCACCCGTTCCCCCGCTTGATCGTCTACTTCTTTTAGTTTTTTCCAGCCAGATAGATGTTCATAGTGCATTGCATTCCCCTAAGTTGAAGAGAATGACGCTTCCATTTGCCGGTAAATCTCAATTTTGCCCTGTAGCAGCAGTAAGTTTTCCTGCAGGCTGGCAATTTGCAGCGCAACGGCGGCGGCGTGTGCTTCCAGCATTTCACGCCTTGGCACTAAGCTATCCGGTGTATGCCCCGCCCGCCGTAAGCTGGCGTAGCGCTGCATATCCACAATGCCCATGCCAGTTGAGCGCAGCCGCAGTAAAAATGCGATCCAGCCCAAATCCTCATCTCGATAACGGCGCTGGCCATTTAAGCCACGCGGCACGGTATCGATCAGACCGATTTTTTCGTAATAGCGCAGGGTATCTATGCTTAAACCGCAGTGCTCTGAGACTTTGGAAATAGATAAGGTCATAGGAAATGCAGCATAAAAGCTGGAGTGCGCTCCAGTGCAAGGGGAAGTTTGATTTAGCTAAAGGGCACGACATGCCGTGCCCCTACCATCTACCACATGCTCCCGCCCCCATCAAACAGGGAAACGTGGCCCTTGCAGGGCTAGCGTGCCGCTACGCCCTTCCAGTTCGCCCATTTCTACGCTGTGATAAGGCAGGCTGGTGGTATCTAATGCGTTGAAAAGCTCGAGGGTTGAAACTAACTTATAACCCTGTGCTTGCCAACCTTGCAGCAGGCGCTCAAATGCCGGTAGCAGCTTCATGCCTTCTAGCTCGGCGTGCAGGGTGTAGACGTGGCCAAATTCTGGCTCGGCGGCGGTGAGTTTGAGTAGGTGTTCGTGCACATTATCTGGCGTTAAATCACCTACGCCGATCAGCTCATCCAAAGTAGGCAGAGTGGTAGGCAGTTGCACACAGCGTACTGGCTCACCTTTCACAACCGGCCAAAATGGATGCGTGCCGCGCGTATCCGATGCATAAGTTAAAGCCATGCGCTGCTGGTGGCGATAAGCTTCCGGATTCATTTGCCAACCCGCTGCGCCGTGGGTTTTAGCGGGCGTACCAAATACTTCGGCAAAGCGATCAGCGGCCAGATCAATTTGCTCACGCGTCCAAGCAGCCGATTCACCTGCCACATAATCCTGCCACTTGATGTGATCCCAAGTATGAATGCCGACTTCAAAACCACCGGCGGCCACGCTGCGCAGGATATCGGCACAGCGGCGGCCAATATCTGGGCCTGGCAAGAGCGTGCCATAGAGCAGCGTTTGAATACCGTAATGCTCTACCACCGAGGTGCGCGATACTTTTTTCATAAAGCCGGGGCGGAACACGCGTTTAATCGCGCGGCCGGTGTGATCGGGCCCTAGGCTAAATAAGAAGGTGGCATCGGCTCCCATGCGTTGCAGTAGTTCAACTAAGCGGGGCACGCCTTCGCGGGTGCCGCGATAGGTATCGACATCAATTTTTAAGGCAAGAAGTTTCATTATCGATTGTTTTTTAATGAGTTTGGGGAGAGGGGGCAGCGGCTTGTTGCTGCCTTTTGAGCATTTCTTGTTGCATCGCCATAAACTGCTGACGAATTTGGCTGCGCATGGTATCCAGCGCAAAACCAGCTAGCAAACCCGATTCGGGCTGCCATTCTGCGTGATAGCTTATCACGGTCTGACCGGCGCTTACTTTAAGCTGTGCAATACTCTTATAGACTTCACTACCACCCACTGACGCGGCCCTGATCTCGCTATGCGGCTTTAGATCGATATCGCGCATCGATTCATAGTGATAATTAAATAAGCTTAAAGGCACACTGATTACCTGTGCCACACGCAGATGATCCCCATTTTTACTCAGGATATGGCTGCTTTGCAGCTGCGGCAAAAACTGCGGCATATGCTCAAAATCCACCATCACCTGCCAAGCCTGCTCTTTACTTACTGCCACGCTGAATTCAGCATCAATTTTTACTAAATCAGCGTCTTTATGGGCATCCACTTTTACCTCGCTGGCGGCGGAAAAAGCAGAAAACAGTAAGGTAATCAAAGCTAGTTTCATCGAATCACCTTTAAAATAGACAAGCCCAGCTCGTAAACCGAGCCCTGCTCAATCTGGTGGCAGCGCACTACCCTTACCCGCACAGCCAGTGGCTCTCTTGGCCCAGCACCATCTGATGGCGGCATCACAAACAGATCAAATTTTTCATCGGGCCGTGGCACATAGTTGGTCTCTACCGTTAATCCGGTTACGCTTAAATCAGTGCAGTTACCGTAATATGCAGGACCAAAATCCAGAGGCCTTATTTTAACTTTGCACTTAACGGGAATGCGCAAGGCATCGCGTTTATTGTGGTCATTCAAGCCGGCTTTCATGGAGAAAATCCTGTTGGATGGCGCTCGAAAAAGAAAGAATATCAGCTAAACTTGTTTTATGCCGTATTCACAATCTTAGTTCGAGAATGCCCCAAGGAGGAGAGATCATGTCGGATATTTCTGGGATAAAATCCTACGTTGTTAGCCTAAATCAAGCGCTCAAACAAACATCAACGCAAACCACTCAGCAGCTAGAACAAATTGCCTCACGCGTGGCAAAAAAAGCAGATGCCGCCACCGATGTGGGCCTCGCCAGCATTCAGCGCGCCAACGCAACCAATGAGGCGCTAGGCGAGTATCGCAATAAAATTGATACTTTTGCTTAATAAGCCATTAAACAACACATCATTGATTCGGCTTGCCTTCCCCGCAGCCGCTAATGGGCGCATCACGATTGATATCGGATGCGCCCGTTTGGGCTATTTAAACATCCCGCGTTACACGCAAGACTTCTTCTAGCGTTGTTTCACCCTCTAAAACACGGCGAACACCATACTGACGCAGGCTTAGCATGCCTTGGCTGCTGGCATAAAGCTTCATCGCCTGCTCGGTAGCCCGCTCATGCATCATGCTACGCAGCGTTTCATCAACCACCAGTAGTTCATACAAGCCACTGCGGCCACGATAGCCGCTCTGCTTACATTCAGGGCAACCTACAGCACGATAAATCGACTTGTCGCTGCCTAATTGCTCAGTGGTTAAAGCATCTGCTGTATGTAGCTGACGGCAAGCTGGGCATAAGCGACGGGCTAGCCGCTGGGCCAACACACCTAATAAAGACGATGCCAGTAAGAATGGCTCGATCCCCATATCCACCAAACGCGTCACCGCACTGGCCGCGTCATTGGTGTGCAGGGTGGCAAGCACTAAGTGGCCCGTCAGCGATGCTTGCACGGCAATTTGCGCGGTTTCTAAATCACGAATTTCGCCGATCATCACCACGTCTGGGTCTTGGCGTAAAATGGCCCGCAGCGCACGAGAAAAAGTCATATCAATCCGCGTGCTAACTTGGGTTTGCCCCACGCCATCTAGATCGTACTCAATCGGGTCTTCTACCGTCATGATATTGCTGGATTGTGCATCCATACCGCTCATCGCGGCATACAGCGTGGTGGTTTTCCCCGAGCCAGTAGGCCCAGTCACCAAGATAATGCCGTGGGGCTGAGCGAGCAGCTTTTCTAAAGTAGCCAGCGTATCTGCCGCCATCCCCAACTTGGCAAGATTTAAGCGCCCTGCTGATTTATCCAATAAACGCAGCACCACGCGTTCGCCGTGGCCAGTAGGCAGGGTAGACACCCGCACATCCACTGGGCGGCCCGCTATGCGTAAGGTAATCCGGCCATCTTGTGGCAGGCGTTTTTCGGCGATATCGAGGCCCGCCATCACCTTAATCCGCGATACTAGCGCGGCATGCAAGGCACGCTTAGGCTCGATCACATCGGCTAGGCGGCCATCGATACGAAACCGCACCACCGAGCGCGTTTCAAATGGCTCGATATGCACATCCGATGCGTTTTCACGCAGGGCTTCGGTAAGGAGCGCGTTAATCAGCCGAATAATCGGCGCATCATCTTCGGTTTCGAGCAAATCTTCAATTTCGGGCAAGTCTTGCGCAAGGCGGGATAAATCTAGATTTTCTTCCAGATCGTCCACCACCATGGCCGCGCCGCTGCCTTGGCCAAATAATTGCGATAGCTGCGCTTCAAACTCGGCAGCGTCAACCACCGAGATATTTAATGGCCTAGCGGCAACACGGCGTAATTCGTTTAAGGCAGAAAAATCCCCGCCTTTACGAAACAGTACCGAAACCGAATCGGCCTCATGCAAAACATCCACCACGCCGCGATCGCGGGCAAAGTGATACGGCACTAAACGACTCATGGTTTAACTGCCGGATCGGATGGGGTAAGCGGCGTTGCTTTGCGCGCATCAATCACTTCGGGCAAGGCCACCGCAGGCATTTCTGGCAAGACAAAGCTCGCTGGACGCTCAAAGTGATTTTGCTCAGCACGTAAATACTGATAGCGATCAGATGAGAGCGCGCGTGTTGCATCGGCATCTCTTAGCACCACAGGGCGTAGAAACACCATCAGATTTACTTTCTGTGATGAACGATCCTCATAGCGGAAAAAAGCCCCCAGATAAGGAATATCGCCCAGTAAAGGTACTTGGCTGCGCTTTACCGTTACCCGATCTTCGATCAGCCCACCCAGCACAATAATCTGCCCATCATCGACTAATACTTTGGAATCAATCGAGCGCGTTTTGGTTGCTAAACCCGCACCATTGGTAATCACCGATGGATCGATGCTTGAGACTTCCTGATACACCGTTAACGTAATACTGCCACCTTCCGATACTTGGGGGCGAACGCGTAATTTAATCCCTACATCTTTACGCTCAATCGATACAAATGGATTGGTATTGGCATTAGCAGATGCTTGCGAGCCAGTAATGATCGGGATATTTTGCCCTACCATGATCTTGGCTTCTTCATTATCCAAGGTCATTAAATTTGGCGTAGAGAGCACATTGCCATCACCACTATCTTGCAGTGCGGAGGCCAACACCCCCAAGGTAGGTGTGCGGCCATTCACAGGATTGCCATTGAGAATACCCAAGCTTAAGCCGCCCGGAATCACCGATGGATCTTTGGTGGCAATGCCTTTAAGCAAAGAGCCCAAGCCATTTAATGAGGCAGCGCCCACGGCAGAAACGTTTTCGTTGCCCCCAGCCAGCAGCCACTGCACCCCAAACGCCCCCGCCTTCGATACATTCACCTCCGCAATCATCGCCTCGACATACACCTGAGCACGCCGCACATCCAGCTTATCAATCACAGAACGCAGATTGTTATAGATATTATCCGGCGCGGTAATCACCAAGGAGTTGGTCATATTGTCGGCCTGAATCATCACATTTACGCCGCCAATTTGTACATTTGCTGCGGCGGATGTGGGTGCTGCGGGCGCACTGGCTGGCATGCCCCCAGCAGGGCTGGCACTCATGCTGCTTGCAGGTGCGGCCGCAGTTGAGCCAGAATCTTGCCCAGTCATAATACCCTTTAGGGTATTGGCAAGCTTGGCGGCTTCGGCATTTTTTAAATACACCACATGGATATTGCCACCTGATGAGCCTTGGTTATCCATGGTTGCGGCCAGCTTTTTAATTTGCTGTGCATGGGTTAAATTTTCACTGCGCACCATCAAGCTATTGCTGCGCAAATCCGGCACCACAATACTGCGCTTTACACCTTCGGCCGCAGGCATACTTTGGTTAACGCCCTGTACCATAATTTCTGGCATTAAGCGCGCCAAGTTTTGTGCCACATCCACCGCCGAAGCATATTTGAGCGAAACGGAAAAAATATCTGAGCTGGCAGGCTGATCAATTCGCTCAATAATCTGATTTAGGCGGCGGATATTGTCCGCATAATCCGTAATTACCAGCGTATTGCTACCTGGATAGGCCGCAATTGTATTATTCGGGCTAATCAGCGGGCGCAGAATCGGTACCATTTGCACCGCCGATTCATACTTCATCGGGTAAACCTGCGTCACCATGCTGTCACCTGATAACTTCATGCCGCGATTACCGGTGCTGCTGTAATGCTGCTTGGCATCGGCCTCGGGCAGCACTTTCACCACGCCGCTCGACTCCACCGCAGTAAAACCTTGCTGGCGTAAAGCCGATAATAAAATCGGAAAAACCATTTCTTTGCTGACCGCTTGGCTAGACACAATATTCAAAGTGCCTTTTACCCGCGGATCAATGACAAAGTTTTTACCTGAAATCAAACCAATTGCTTTGATGGTGGATTCGATATCAGCATTAACAAAATTAAGCGTGACTTTATCATCGGCAGCAATGGTTAACTGGGATGCTAAAAGGCAGGCTAGTAGGAAGGGGCGCAGAATCATGGGATTTAACAACTCAAGGCTGAATAAGATATTGCAAATTGACCGAGCTGCCGTTGCGAAGCACAACGAGCAACACTTGGGGCTGCTGACTAAAAACAGTGTAAATCAAAGAAATATCGGCGACTTGAGCCAGAGCTTGGCCATTAATCGTTTTAATCACATCGCCGTTTTGTAATTGCAACAACCTAGAAAAAGGCTGAGTCGCAATATTATCAATTTGGATACCGCCTTCACGGTAAGTAGATAGGCCTTTGGCCCAATCCGCCACATTAGCCCCCTGCATCGCTCCCGCTAATTGGCCACGCGAAAGCGTTGCTTGAGCCGCCGCTGCAGCAGGTGCATTATTTGAAGGGGTGGCAGGGAGTAAAGCGCCGCTAGCTAGCACAGGCACGCTGTTGTGGCCTTCCAACATCAAGGTTTGACGGCGACCGTTATCATCTAACACCACATGGTCGGCAGCAATTTCAATCAGTTTGATATTACCTTGCAGAGTTTGCCCAACTTGCGCCGCCACGGCGCTGGCCTCCAGCCCAGTAAAAATCGCCGCCCCATAACCTTTTTGCCCCGCAATCACCGCTAAAAGCTTTGCTTGCAGCGTTGAAACGGTAGTGGCTTGGCTAGTATCACTACCAAACCAATCTTGTGCCGCAGAAAAATCTTGTGCGCGCTGAGCAGATATTTCTAAAGGAAGAATCAAGCGTAAAGCCTGAGGACTCGGCTCAAAAACACGCCAAAATAGTCCAGCCAATAGCCATAACAATACGCAAAGTAAGACTGGCTGTACTTTTGCTATAAGAATAGTGAGATGAGACAGTCTGAAAGCTTTCACGAAGACAAGGTACTTTGCACAAATGGGAAGCTCATTTATACCGTAAAGCCCTCTAACTGACTACCGCATAGATATTTCAATCAAAAGGTGTTGACACGTTTTTTAGGGCATGATCTAATGCGCACCTCTTTCGAGACAGGGTAAGCAGCTCAGTAAGCAGGGCCGCTATTCGGTAGCTAAAGATTTGTTGTTGTAAGCGGGTGATGTAGCTCAGTTGCTAGAGTTGTCTCCTTGTACGTTTGATCTCTTAAGCGTGCTTAAATGTTTTATAGATGGGTGATTAGCTCAGTTGGTAGAGCGTCTGCCTTACACGCAGAATGTCGGCGGTTCGACCCCGTCATCACCCACCACTTAGCAATAAGTGTTGTAGTAAGAATTAGTTATGCAACTGAGGAGTG